>NZ_JCACHA010000691.1:0-11866 GCF_059503625.1 Skermanella sp. | reverse complement strand
CCTCGGCCCCCTGCTTGAACGCCGCCCCAAGGAGCTTTCCGGCGGTCAGCGCCAGCGCGTCGCCATCGGCCGGGCCATCGTCCGTCAGCCCAAGGTCTTCCTGTTCGACGAGCCCCTGTCCAACCTCGACGCCGCCCTTCGCGTGCAGATGCGGATCGAGCTTGCCAAGTTACACGAAAAGCTGGCCGCCACCATGATCTATGTCACTCACGACCAGATCGAGGCCATGACCATGGCCGATAAGATCGTGGTGCTTCAGGGTGGGGTGGTCGAGCAGGTCGGCAGTCCCTTGGAGCTTTACCATCACCCGCGCAACCTGTTCGTCGCCGGCTTCATCGGGTCGCCCAAGATGAACCTGCTGCCCGGCCGCGTCATCGGCAATACCGAGAACGGCATCACCGTGGAACTGGCGAGCGGCAACCCGATCGCGGTCCCGGTCAAGGGCGAGACGTTGAGGGGCGGCGACGAGGTCACGGTTGGCATCCGCCCCGAGCATATCCGCCTGACCGACGACGGCGAGATCCCCGGCACGGTGCTGGTGACCGAGCGCCTGGGCGGCCTGACCTTCCTGCATATCCAGGTCGCGGGCGACCAGATCATGGTCGTCCAGGCCGACGGCGACGAAGCCGCCAGCATGCACGACAACGTCCGGCTCAGCGTCAACCCGCGCGGCTGCCACATGTTCGGCCGCGACGGTCTGGCGATCGAACACACCAGCCGCCACCACCTGATCGACAGCCCCGCCGCCGGCCGGCGCTCGGCTTGACCGATCGAATTCCCAGGAGATAACCCATGTATCTGGAAAAGTTCAACCTGTCGGGCCGGACCGCGCTGATCACGGGCGGCAGCCGCAACATCGGTCTCGCCTGCGGCGAAGCTCTGGCCGAAGCGGGCGCCAGCGTGATCGTCGCGGACATCTCGGAGGAACTGGCGGTGTCGGGCCGCGACCATCTGGTCAAGGCGGGGCACAAGGCGCAAGCCGTGGTGCTCGACGTGACCAAGCCGGCTGATGTCAACGCGGCGGTGGACGGGCTGGTGAAATCCAACGGCGCCATCGACATCCTGGTCTGCAACGCCGGCATCGCCCGCAGCGACGTCCCGGCGGAGGAAGTGCCGGACGAGCACTGGCTGAACGTGATCGACGTGAACCTCAACGGCGTGTTCTGGTGCTGCCGGGCGGTCGGCAAGCACATGCTGGCGAAGGGCAAGGGCTCGATCGTCAATGTCGGGTCGATGTCCGGCTTCATCGTCAACAAGCCGCAGCCGCAGAGCTACTACAACGCGTCCAAGGCGGGCGTGCATCACCTGACCAAGTCGCTGGCGGCCGAATGGGCGGAGCGGGGCGTGCGGGTGAATGCGGTGGCGCCGACCTATATCGAGACCTCCCTGACCAAGTTCGGCATGGAAGACGAGCGCATGTATCCGGTGTGGCTGGAGAATACGCCGATGCGCCGGGTCGGCCAGCCCGAGGAAATCGCCTCGGTCGTGCTGTTCCTGGCATCCGACGCGTCCAGCCTTCTGACCGGCAGCATCGTGCTGGCCGATGGCGGCTACACCTGCTGGTAAGGATGAAGCGAGATGGCCATCAGGCTTGACGAGTTGAGACGGGTCGGGAACTCGGATGTCGCGGTCAGCCCCCTGGGCTTCGGCGGCAACGTGCTGGGCAACCTCTACGCGACGGTGGAGGAGGACGCGGCGCTCGATACCGTCGCCGCCGCGTTCGAAAGCGGCATCCGGCTGTTCGACACCGCTCCCCTGTACGGGCACGGGCTGAGCGAGCACCGGATCGGTAATGCGCTGCGGCGCTACCCGCGCGACGCCTTCGTGCTGTCCAGCAAGGTCGGGCGGCTGCTGAAGCCGCACGGCAAGGTGCCGCCGCCCAAGCTGGAACCGTCGCAGGGGGGCATCTTCACCGGCGAACTGCCGTTCCAGCCGGTGTTCGACTACACCTATGAAGGTACGATCCGATCGGTCGAGGACAGCCTTCAGCGGCTGGGAATGAACCGGATCGACATGGTCCTGATCCACGACGCCGATATGTGGACCCACGGCGACCAGTACGAAGCCCGGCTCGAGGATGTCAGGACGGGGGCGCTGCCGGCGCTCCAAAAGCTGAAGGAGGACGGCGTGATCCGCGCCTTCGGCGCGGGTGTCAATCAGGCGGAGGCGTGCGAGCGGCTGATGGATATCGGCCGGTTCGACGCCTTCCTGCTGGCCGGGCGCTATACCCTGCTGGAGCAGGGCGGGCTGGACAGGTTCCTGCCGCGCTGCGTGGCGGAGAACGTGTCGATCATCCTGGGAGCCCCCTTCAACTCCGGCATCCTGGCGACCGGAGCCGTTCCGGATGCCCGCTACAACTACCTGCCGGCGCCGGAGCCGGTGATGCAGCGGGTGGCGGCGATCGAGGAGGTTTGCCGGGGCTACGGCGTCAGCCTTCCTGCGGCGGCGCTCCAGTTCCCGCTGTTTCACCCAGCGGTGACGACGGTGATTCCAGGGTCGAAATCCAGGGAAGAGGCGGAGCGCAACGTGGCATTGATGACGGAGGCGATCCCGGCGGAGTTCTGGCGCGATCTGCGGTCGGCCGAGCTGATCCGCGCGGACGCGCCGATTCCATGACTCGGCCCATGAACGGCCTCGTCATCTTCGATTGCGACGGCGTGCTGGTGGACAGCGAACCCATCAGCCTCCGCTGCACCACGGCGGCGCTCAACCGCTTCGGCTATCCCGTTGACGAAGATGACGTTTTCGACCGCTTCCTGGGCAGCAGCACCGCGTCCATGGTAGCGGCGGTCGAAGCGGGCCTTGGGCGCGGGCTGGCGCCCGAGGCTCTCGACGACCTGCGGCGGGAGATCCTGGACGCCTTCGGGCGGGAGCTTAAGGCGGTGCCCGGCGTGGCGAGGGCGGCGGAACGGCTGGACAGACCGTTCTGCGTGGCGTCGAGCAGCATCCCGGAGCGTATCCGCTACTCGCTCCGCATCACGGGGCTGCTGCCGCTGTTCGAGCCCGACATCTTCAGCGCCACCATGGTCGTCCACGGCAAACCCGCCCCCGACCTTTTTTTGCTGGCGGCGAAGCGGATGAAGGCGGAGCCGGCCCAATGCATCGTGGTCGAGGACAGCATCCACGGCGCCAGGGCAGGGCAGGCGGCCGGGATGACCGTCCTGGGCTTTATAGGCGGCAGCCACATCCGGGGCAATGCGGCGCGAGAGCGCAGCCATGGCGAGAAGCTGATCCAGGCAGGAGCGGCGATGGTCTTCGACAAGCTGACCGACCTGCCGGAACTGGTCCGGGAGCTTACCCGCTAATCGAACTGGCAGGCCACAGGCGGGCGGCGCCCCGGACGCCGCTGCTGTCGCCGTGGGCGGCGGGCACGACGGGCGTCCGGCATTCGCCGCCGAAAGTGTAGCGGGCGAGCAGCGCTGGCACGGCCTGGTAGAGGTGGCGGATGTTGGAGATGCCTCCGCCCAGCACGATCATATCAGGGTCGATCAGGTTGACGACCAGCCCGAGCGCTCGGGCGAGCCTGTCTTCGTAGGCGTCCAGCGCTTCGGCGGCGATCGGATCACCGCGCAAAGCCAGTTCGGCGATGGCGGCGGCAGGCAGGAACCGGCCGGTGCGGGCGCCGTAATCGGCCTCGAACGCCGGGCCGGCGAGGAAGGTTTCGATGCAGCCGGAACGTCCGCAGAAACAGGGCGGGCCTTTCAGCTCGATGCCCTGGAGCAGGGGCAGGGCGTTGTGGCCCCATTCGCCGGCGGCGGTGTTGCGGCCTTCGTGGACCTTGCCGCCGAGCGCCAGGCCGCCGCCGCAGCCGGTGCCGAGGACGGCGGCGAAGACGATATCCACCCCGGCGCCGGCGCCGTCAAAGGCCTCGGACGCGGCGAGACAATTGGCGTCGTTGGCGCATCGGACGGGACGGTCGAGGGCGGCTTCCAGATCGTCGCGGAACGGCTTGCCGGTCATCCAGACCGAGTTGGAGCCTTTGATCAGGCCGGTCGTCGGGCTGATCGATCCCGGCATTCCGACGCCGACTGTTCCCTGGCAGCCGGTTTCCCGCTCGATCGCGTGGACGATCCCGGCGACCGTTTCGACCGTCGCGGGGTAGTCGCCGCGCGGGGTCGGCACGCGCAGCCGGGCCGCGACTTGGTCGGATGAGTCCAGGGCTACCGCTTCGATCTTCGTACCGCCGACATCAACGCCGATCCGCATTCCGCCCTACCGAGACCCCGGTTTCCCCGTTTCGGGCACCATAGCAGGTCAGAAGCTGACGGTCACCGGCTCACGCTCCCGCATGTCCGGGACCTCGTACAGGGTGTCCGGCTGGAAGGCGAAGGCGCTCGCGATGAAGACGCTCGGGACGGTCGAGAGCGCTGTATTATAAGCCAGAACGGCGTCGTTGTAGTGCTGGCGGGCAAACGCGATGCGGTTCTCGGTCGAGCTGAGTTCCTCCTGGAGCGCCAGCATATTGGCGCTGGCCTGAAGCTGCGGGGTGGACTCGGCAAGGGCGAACAGGCTGTGCAGCGAGCGGTCGAGCGCGGCTTCCGCCGCCGCCCTGGCGGGAACGTCGGAGCCGGCGGCAACAGCCTTTTCGCGGGCGCGGGCGATGGTTTCGAACAGGCCGCGCTCACGCGCCATGTAGCCCTTGACGCTGGAAACGATGTTGGGGATCAGGTCGTGCCGGCGCTTCAGCTGCACGTCGATCTGGGACCAAGCGTTGCGGACGCGGTTCCGCAGGGTCACCAGCCCGTTGTAGAGGTAGATCAGGTAGAGGACGACGGCGGCGGCGATTATCCAGGGAATCCAGGTGTTCATAAGGTCCTCATGTCAGGATTGCCGACGCGACCGTCAGGCCAAGGGCGAGGCTGAAGACGATGGTGCCCAGGGTCAGCAGGCCGACCAGGAAGACGAGAACGCCGATCAGCGGCGACAGGATCAGTCCCAGCACGGCGTAGCCGATGGCGTGGCGCGGGTTGAATCGCCGCTGCCGCGTGCCGCCGCCCTGCGCCGCGAGCCGGCCGGCGCGGGCATGGATGGACGGCTGGATCGAATCCGCGATGCCGCGCCTGGCGGCGAACCCGCTCTGGCTATGGGCCGCCGCGTGAACGAACAGGTAGTCCCGCGACTCTCCCCCCACCGGCACCGCGCCTGATTCCGCCAGCTTCAGCAGGGCGCTCCGCAAAGAGTCCGGGTTGCGGGTCAGCTGGACGGCGGTGCTGTCGGCCAGATAGCGCCGGGTCCGCCAGAGGGCGGCGAGAGGCCAGCCCAGGAAGAACAGCGTCCAGATCTGGATGATGAACTTCTGCATCACCACGACCAGCATCAGCAGGATCAGCGGGAACATCAGCACATTGCGGAGCGTGGCGAACCTTCCTTCCGAAAAGGTGCGGTTGATTTCCTCCGACGAGTCCGGGGAAATCGCCCGCTCGATGTCATGGGCGGCGGCCTCCACCGGATGCGAGCCGCGCCGCCACAGCACGGCGGCGATCAGACGGTAGAGCGCCACCCAGGCGGAGCGGCGGAACGGCAGGTCGAGCAGCGTCAGGAAGAAGCCCTTGACCTGGAAGACCGCCAGCAGCGAGCGCATCACCGCGAAGTCGCCGTTGCCGGCGGAGGCGACGAGATGGGCGGCGATGGCGAGCGTTTCTTCGCGGTTGAGGGTGTCGAGCAGGCCACGGGTGACCAGCAGCGTCGCGTCCTTGTGGGAACTGCCGACGGCGGCGGCGTTGGTGGCGGTCTGGTCCACCAGCAATAAGCGCGGGGCGGGCAGGCCGGCGGCGATCGCCACTTCCTCCACGATGTTGGAGAGTTGGCGCTCCTCCGGATCGCGCAGGTTGGGCGGCCGGGCGTTCAGCGCCGTAATCAGGTCTTCCGCCCTGTCGCGGCGGAGCAGGCGGCGGAAGCCGATCCAGAGCAGCGCCGAGGCGATCAGCCCCGGCACGAAGGCGGTCAGCAGTTCCGGCGTCCGGCGGATAGCCGCCCAATAGCTGGGCCAGCCGACCTTGTCGTCCAGCCCGTCGACGATCGCGCCGAGGAGGTCCATCTTCGACCCCGCCCACTGGCCTAAAGCGGTGGCGGTCTGGAGGCAATAGGCCGGTTCGATCCCAGCCCAAGCCGCCAGATGCAGCAACCCGCCGGCGATCAGGATGATCGCCGGCCCGGCGATGGCCGCCGTGACGATGCCCATGGCCGCCGCGATCAGCAGGCAGGCCGCTGCCATCCGCCACGTGCCCCGGCGCCGCCGGGCCTGTTCGTCATGGAAGCTGACGCGGTCCAGCGGACCGAAGGAGTCCAAGGCCATCCCATTCGCTGACATAGGTCCGGTCCCTCCGCGGGGCAATTCGCAAAGATTGAATGCTTTTTACCGGCTTTCGTCCATGACAGCAGAAGTGGCAGTCGCGCCGCTTCTTTGGAGAGCCAAGGGCTTGGCGGAGTTGCCGGGCGCGGCATGCCCGGATATTGTTCGGCCCAAGAACAAAACCGAGGGAGAGGCCGCAAAACCATGAGCCATTCAGCGAAAAACCCGCGTTTCCGGGGCGTTTACCCCGTCGTGCCGACGATCTTCGACGAGTCCGGCAACCTGGACCTGGACGGCCAGAAGCGTTGCCTTGATTTCATGATCGACGCCGGCTCCAACGGGCTGTCGATCCTGGCGAACTTCTCCGAGCAGTTCGTCCTGGGAGACGACGAGCGGGAGGTGCTGACCTCCACCATCCTGAACCATGTCGCCGGACGCGTGCCGGTGATCGTGACGACCACCCATTTCAGCTCCCGGATCTGCGCCGCGCGGAGCAAGCGGGCACAGGAGGCGGGCGCTTCCATGGTCATGGTGATGCCGCCGTACCATGGCGCGACGATCCGCGTGCCGGAGGTCGGCATCTACGACCTCTTCCGCACGGTGTCGGATGCCATCGACATCCCGATCATGATCCAGGACGCTCCGGCGGCCGGGACTCCGCTGTCCGCTCCCTTCCTCGCCCGCATGGCGAAGGAGATCGAGAACGTCGCCTATTTCAAGATCGAGGTCGCGGCGGCCGCGTCCAAACTGCGCGAGATGATCCAGCTCGGCGGCGACGCGATCGAAGGCCCCTGGGACGGCGAGGAAGCGATCACGCTGCTGGCCGACCTCGACGCCGGCGCCACGGGAACGATGACCGGCGGCGGCTACCCGGACGGGCTGCGCCCCATCGTTGACGACTATCTGGCGGGACGCCGCGAGGAGGCGGTCGCCGGCTACGCCCGCTGGCTGCCCCTGATCAACTACGAGAACCGCCAGTGCGGGCTGCTGGCCGCCAAGACGCTGATGAAGGAAGGCGGCGTGATCCGCTGCGACGCCCCCCGTCACCCGATCACGCCGATGCATCCGGCGACACGGGCGGGGCTGTTGGACACGGCCAAGCGGCTTGACCCGCTGGTGTTGCGCTGGGGGTGATGCGACAGCGACTGTACGCAAATGTAATCAATTAGCCTGAGTTGTATAGGCCGGAGTGATGACATAATTCCTGTTTCCGTGATAGGCATGTGGGATCGCTCCGGCTGGGGATGCAGCGGAGTGCGGGCGGAGTTGACGGATTTCGGGAGTAGGCTGGAGGATTTTTAGCCTATAAGGTAACGGCGGTCAACTCGCTAACGCTGCGGTTGGAAGGACTGGGACCGGATCACGGATTTCCCTGCGACGAGATGTTTCTTGAGGCAGCCGTGAATGGGCAGGCAGATGCATTGGTAACAGGCAACATCCGCGACTTTGCTGCGGCTACTCGATTCGGTGTATTGGTAGTCCGGCCAACGAATTCCGGCCAACGAATTTCTTGTAAGGGTTGGTGACATGAGCAAGGCCACATATCCCCTGAAGCTGCCATCGTGGGTCAAGGAAGCCGCCGCGAGACTTGCGCGCGAGGACGGCGTATCCCTGAACCAGTGGATCGCTTCCGCCGTGGCTCAAAAGGTCGGCGCGATCGAAACGGCAGAAGACTTCCTTCGTCGGCGTGTTGATGATCCAACCGGAACGAAGCTGAAGGCGTTTTTAGCTCGTGTGCCGGATGTTCTGCCGCAGGTTGGCGACGAATTGGATTGATAGAAAATGGCATCTGCCAATGGTGACCACAGCAGAATTGGAATTTGACAGGACCGATCCGAGTGATTCGCCTGCAAAACCGCTACACTGAACATCACGTCAAACGACGGAAGAAGATTATGTACAAAGTTCTTGGGCTTCGGATGTGGATTTCACTAGTTGCCTATACGGCAGTTGGTATTGCCATAATGATTAATGAGCTGGAGCCAATATTATCAGGATTGGGTCACAAAGTTACATTAGGAACGATAGTTCTTCTCACTCAAGCCGTCATAGCTTGCATTCTAATGACTCCAATGTGGCGCGTGCTCTGGCGTTGGATACCAAAACTTAATGACTGGATTTACCCAGATTTAAATGGTAAATGGGATGTAACAATCAAGTCAAACTGGAATAGAATTGATAAACTTGCACGTTCTGCCGCAGGATACGAAAACAAATTTGACATTCTTCATTGTCCTATTGAGCATCTTCCTTCATTATCATCGGTCAAGATGCGAGCTAATATCGTACAGAGCTGGATGAATATATATATTATACTGGAGAGCGATGATCCAGATACCGTTATAGAAAGATCCGAAACACTAGTTGTTGAACCTATTCAGGAAAAAAATGAACAAAACCCGAATTGCTATACATGTTTCGTCAACGTAATCAGACCGACATATTGAGTGACGAAGCTGAATTTTACGGAGCAGGTAGAGTTGAAATATCATCTTCTTACAAAACTATGAGTGGACTTATGTGAACAAATCGTATGTCGCGTCGCGGTATGAATACTGCAGCACAACTAGAATTTAGAAAGAATAATTAATAAATTTGCTAATTAATCAATTGGTGTAGATCGTCGCGCTTTACCACAATTAAGATCCCCAAGGCATGTTGGCATTGCGTAGTTGGTGAAATGTGCTGAGGTATACTAAATCCTCATATGACCAAATAATGCTGATAGGGCCATCTTTCGAGATCACTATGGCTGTATACTCCTTTTGTTGGCAAACCAACTTGATTGCCGATCTATGACGCATTCCAAATTGCTCAATGTTAACATTATCTTTTTTCCCTCCTCTTTTTATATTTACTGGCAATTCATTACAACAGTGAACTTCACAACCATCAATCCCATGTACAATTATTTCTCCACCAAAACCTAAAATGCGAAGATCCGAGCTTAACAGAACCGCTCCGTCAATTTTTGATAAGTCGGTGATAAACTGGATATCCTCAATCAGTCGCGACTCAGAATCTCGAAGATGAGAGTCAACTGTGACTTTTTCTTCAACAGGTATAATTTCCTCATTTTCTTCACGAGCAATTATATCTGCAAATTCGTGCCTAAAATTCATAAAATTCACAAAAGATTGTCGTAAATTGTCACTTTGCATTTTATACTTGAGCTTAATGCCAGTAACATTATCCGATATGCTTGAGAGAACTATTACAATGGTTCCGCCTTGACCTTTTCGACTGATTAGATTAACAGAACCAACAAAAACATTCATTAATGCAATAAACTCAAACCCGCTCCACTCACTTGGCTCTTCTAAGACCGGCTTTTTTATTGAATTATTCAAGGCTGTCAATCCCGACCTAACAATAGCATGCAGTGACATATCTATGCCATATCCGTTAAAGTTCGATATTTTTCCGTGCATTAGCATGCCGATTATGAACTGTCCTTGATAAACTCGGATGCGGCCGGGACCATCTACTTTTATTATAAGAGCCGAAGGCACATGATATTCATACCCAAGGCCGAGATGGGCATGATGCCACTTACTTCCTAAATCAGCTAAGCCGATGATTTTCCACTGGCGAACATCCCATTCTACCAAAATGACACAACTCTCATAACTGACCGCCGGAGCAAGGCGCCTTAACTCGTCCACTGTGAGGAGGCGAGGCAACTGGAATAGCCATTTTTTTTGAATGCTAGTGTTGTAATTTTCAGAATTAGAAGGTACTGCAACCAAGTTAAACTTGGGATAGCGAGCTTCTTCGGACATACTTGCCGCAAGATATACCACCTCTAACAACTCACGTAGCATTTTCTCTGGAGGACAGGGCGGACATTCATATTCACCGAAGACCAAGTTAGGCCAACGTGTTGCTACAGCCTTTGCAAGGTCTTTAGGGAAAAATCTCAACTTAACACCCTATTGCCATTTATGGGACGTCACCAGAGGGGAAGTTCAAAAAGTCTGCGTGCCGCCGATAAATTCCTATTTTGCGTTGATATCAAGTTGACACCACTAGCGATTTCAATCGAGAGCGCAGGGTTCACGCCCTTGCTTCTTGATCCGATCGCGCAGCGCTGGAAACAGAAAGCCCTCAGGAGTTATGATCAAGACGAAGCCGGCATCGGCCAGGGAGCCGAAAACCACCAGCTTTCCCCCTGCTTCCAACGCGATCTTTTCGGCATTGCGAAAGGCCTGGATGGCGGCTTCGCGTTGCTCGGCCGGATGGCGCAAGCGCAACTCGTCGAAGGTCGGGTAGCGGGGGCTCGGTGCGTGGGGTTGGGGCATGATCCAGTTTCAGTTTCTTCGGGTGGCTCCGGTCCATCCTTTATATAGCGCGGAAGGCACCACGGTCAGATGCGAATGATCGAGGCGCTATATGCCGCGACTTTGGAATCGTGGGTAATTAGGCACAGCGACTCTGCCAGGGATTGAGCTACAAGGATGCGGTCGAAGGGGTCGGCGTGCAGATGGGGAAGGTACTCCACGGTTGCGGCGTGTTCGGGTGAAATGCTCAATAAGATGTAGCCCGCAGATCGGAAATATTCGGCAGCCTCAGCACCGGATATCGGCATATCATTAGGTTTGCCACGTGCAAGCGCACGTTTGATCGAGATTTCCCAAATACTTGCCGCGCTGACGGCTACAGTGTTGGCAGGATCGGCAATCATCTCTCGTGTTTTAGCCGAGAGGTTCAGACTATCGGTGATGGCCCAGAGTGCGACGTGAGTATCCAGCAGCAACCTCATTCGGCGTTGCCGCCGAAAAGCTTTTCGATAGCTTCGTTGTCAGTGTCGATGTCGTCGGGTACCGTGAAACGGCCTTTCGCAATGCCGATGCGGGGGCCGGTAGGCCGCGCGGTCAGTGGAACGAGTTTGGCCGCTGGCTTGCCGTTGCGGGCAATGATTATTTCAGACTCGGCGCCGCTTTCGACCGCCTCGACAAGGCGTGAAAGGTTGGACTTGGCCTCAAGCATGTTGACGACAGGCATCTTTCGCCGCTCCTGGCTAGACTTAGCTAAGACAGAATAGGTCTATCATCCGAGATGAGCAAGCCTATTCCGGTTGCGCGAGGCATGCAGGAAACCTGTCGAAATGAGTCGGAGGTGTCTCAACATACGCGTGCGGCTCAAATAACGCCTGTCTTTTCCAGGTATTCAACGCTGTCATGGCTAAGCGTATCGAGGTTGAAGTACTTATTGGCGGCAGCGCGGCAGCAGCAGTGTATACAAGGAACGCTTACGGCGCCCTTTCCACCGATCTGAATCCCGCTTTGCTTTGCCGTAAGCAACTGAAGGGCATAGCCGTTCGCTTCGCGTTCCTGCATGTCGGAGATGGAGTCGTCCTTGTTGACCGCCTCGTCCACGATCGCCTGACCATCGACTTCCGTCAGGTGGCGGTTGGCGAGGTGGCCGAGTTCGTGGGCGAGGATGAAGAGCATCCAGTCGGGGTGCTCGTCCTTCTTGGTCAGGATGACGACGGGACGTCCGCCGACGAAAGTCACCATGCCTTCCATCTTGCGCCCACCCGTGGGTAGTTCGGGCAGGTAAAGGACGGGAATG
>NZ_JCACHA010000690.1:0-11882 GCF_059503625.1 Skermanella sp. | reverse complement strand
CTCCCTGCCAAGCTCCTCAAGCGTGGCTCCGTCGTCGCGCAGGCGACGCTGGGCGATGATCGTGCGCTCGCGGGGACTCAACTCGCCCAATGCTTCAGCCAGCCACTTGGAACGCGTCGTACTGTCGCGCATACCGATCACGACTTCCTCTGGACTGGGCCGCTGGTCCGCCAGGAAGTCCTGCCAATCGTCCTCGCCGCTGTCGCTGATGGGGGCGTTGAGCGATTGGTCGGCGCCACTCAGGCGCATCTCCATGGCCTCGACCTCGTGGACTTCCACCTTGAGTTCGGTCGCGATCTTCTGGCGCCCGGCCTGGGTCAGGGAGCCGTTGTTGGAGGCGTCCTCGATTTTGGCCCGCAGCCGGCGCAGGTTGAAGAACAGGCTCTTCTGGGCGGCCGTCGTGCCGGTCCGGACGATCGACCAGTTCCGCAGGATGTAGTCCTGCATCGCCGACCTGATCCACCATGCCGCATATGTGGAGAAGCGGACTTCGCGGTCGGGCTCGAAGCGCGCGGCCGCCTGCATCAAGCCGACATTGCCTTCCTGGACCAGATCGCCCATGGGAAGGCCATAGTTGCGGAAACGGGATGCCGTGGACACGACGAGGCGGGTATAAGCCCGGACAAGCTCATGAAGAGCATCTTCCTTGCCGTCTTCCCGCCAGCTCCGGGCAAGGTCGAATTCATGGTCGCGGGTAAGCAAAGGCTCCCGCATCGATGCCTTGATGAAGGTTAGATTTGCCCGCTGAGTCTCCGGGTCATCGATATGCGCCATCCTGCTGTCCTTCCCCCTGATGGACGAGCGACCGCGGGGATGGCCCTGTCCTTTGCAGGGTCAACACCGGTTGGTGCCGTCTGTTGCATGAGATACGTAACCCGGAAGGGTTCGGATCACTGCGGGCGAGAAGAATTTTGCAGGCAGGATTCTGGCGATTATCAGGCGCGGAAGTCAGCTTCCGGACCGGGGGTTCGGAAGGTCAGACTTCGATGAGCTCGAGAATTTCACCGGAAGGTGTCAGGCAGCCGCAGACCAATGGACCGCCGAAACCGCATCCTCCGTCGAGAGTGGCGGTGAAGTCCCCGACCTGGACACCGCTCCGCCCCGGATCGAAGCCTCTGACGATGCGGTGAAAAGCCCCATAGGGCCGGTCGATACGAGCGAAACCGGGACCGCCCCACCAGAAATTGTCACCCTGGGCGCCCAGCGGACGCGATGTCTCGATGCCGGACGCCACGATCAGGATGCCGCCCGGCACCTGCTCGACGCCGGCTTCATCCGGCAGGCTGGTGTATGCGGCGCGCCGCAGGGCGCTCATCACGTTTTCGTGACCGGCTGCGGCCCGCATCGCGCCGCGCAGGCTGTTGGTCCACCGAGTGATCGATACGGCGCCGTCACGCGCGCAGTTCATCCCCTGTTCGGGGTTGCCGCCATAGGCGATCAGCGTCGCATCGGCGCCCTGGCGCAGCATCCATCCCAGGACGACGGAAGGGTCGGGGGCGAACTGGAGCTGGAGCAGTTTCTGCCACATCTCCTCCTGCGCGCCGCGCAGATACACCACGTCGCTTGCCAGCATGCCGGGCATGGCGATCAGAGCACGCCGGAAGGACAGCAATTCGTCCATCGTTTCCCGGACGGCGCTCCCGCGGCCGATCATGTTGCCGGTGTAGACAAGCCTGTCTCCAGGCATGAAGCGACGGCCTATGTCGGTGTGCAGGGCTGAAAGGCGCTCCACATCGGCGTGGATGGCGCCGACGGCCCAGATCCGCCTCGGCTGGCGGATATCCGCAAATTTCTGATTATCTGGCATCAGGACGCGTAAACGCTACTCCGGTCCGGCTTGGACTGAACCCCGACTTTAAGCATCCGGCGTGTGCAGCAAAAGCGGATAAAAGAGAGTGGCCGGGGATTATGCTCCAATCGCCCGGCACATTCGCCAGTCTACCCGATGCAAGCCTGCCGCGAGCCCGCCCTCTTCCTGAGGAGCACCTCAGGCGGCGGCCTTCGTCAGAACGGCTTCGAGGCGTTCGGTCGCCTTGCCCTCGTCGATCTTCTCGACGGCGGCCAACTCGCGCGCAAGACGCTCCAGGGCAGCCTGATAGATCTGACGCTCGCTATAGGACTGGTCGGGCTGATCGCTGCCGCGATAGAGGTCGCGAACGACTTCGGCGATCGAAACCGGGTCGCCCGAGTTGATCTTCGCTTCGTATTCCTGGGCGCGGCGGCTCCACATGGCGCGGCGGGCGCGTGAGCGTCCCTGGAGAGTATCCAGCGCGACCTTGATCCGATCCTTGGAGCTGAGACGGCGCAGTCCTGAGTCCTTGGCCTTACCCACCGGCACCTTCAGCGTCATGCGCTCTTTCTCGAAGGTGATGGCATAAAGGGTTACGGTCTGACCGGCAATGTGATGGGTTTCGATTCCCTCGACACGACCGACCCCGTGGGCCGGGTAAACGACGAAATCACCGGCCGTGAACTCAAGCTTGTTCATCATTCCTATTGGCTCTCACTTCACGCTCGCTGGCATCCGGCTGTCCCGACCGGATGCTTCGGGACAACGAAAGGCTGAATAACCCGCTATCGGCCCCTACTGAACGTCGGGGCCGGCAGACTCGGCATTCGAAGCCTGGAGCATCGCAAGCCCGGCACGCGCGAGAAAGCAGCCGGGCTCAAGGCCGCCATTATATAGGAAGTGAGCAGTGCGTTACAAAGATATAACGTGTTGGTAATAGGCAACAGGCGCCGGACTGCCGATGGGCGGACCTGCGGGATTCGCATGGCGGAACGGGCGGATGGGCCGGAGCCCGGTCAATTTGCCGCGCCCGGTTGCCCTGAGCCCGTACCCTCCGGCGTGTCAGGTCACTCGGGATTGCCGGTCCCGGGTTCCGCCTTGAAGAACTTCTCGAACTTGCCGGGCACACCCTTGAATTCGTCCGCGTCGGCGGGAGCATCCTTCTTGCGGGTCAGGTTCGGCCACTTCTCCGAATATTCCCGATTGAACTCGAGCCATTTCTCGGCCTCGGGCTCGGTGTCGGGAATGATCGCCTCGGCCGGGCACTCCGGTTCGCAGACGCCGCAGTCGATGCACTCGTCGGGCTGGATAACGAGCATGTTATCCCCTTCGTAGAAGCAGTCGACGGGGCACACCTCGACGCAGTCGGTATATTTGCACTTGATGCAGTTCTCGGTGACGACGTAGGGCATGCTCGCTTTCCCTTTTTCCTCATACATGGGGTCCGGACCATCTCCGGCGTCCAGACCCGCATGGCTCTATCGATCAACAGTAATTCCGTCGGCAGCGATCCGGCCAGCCGTCAGGGCGCCTCGATGGTCGGGTCGGCGATGCCCAACCGGTCGAGCACACGCATCCGGGCCGCTCCACGGTCGCGGTCGGAGACGTAGAGCAGACCACCCACCCTGCGCAAGAGGCTCGCTTCCAAATCATGAAGTTCGCCATCGGCGTAGACCACTTCCCAGAGCATTTCAATCATCTGAATGCGCTCTTCCTCGGAAAAACGGTCCTTGAGGGTAGAGGTGAAGCGATGCCACTGGGCCGGACCTTCGGTTTCCGTCTCGGCGGCGGCCAGCAGCGAATCGGCTTCGGGATCGGTCAGGGAGAAGCGCTGCTCCAGCATGGTCCGGATGCGAGCCCGCTCGTTCGGCCCGATCCTGTCGTCCATCCGGGCCGCCTCGACCAGCAGGGTGGCAGCGGCCAACTGCACCTCGTCGTGCGAGCGCCGTCCCATCCTCTCCGCGTCGTCATCCGTAAACAGGGCTTTCAATCGCGCCAGCATGCCGTAGATCCTGTTGTCGTATCGGGTTGTGGATTCAGGTCGGTTGATGAAGTCCACTAACCTGAAGATGGTTGCTCCTAAGCCGATAGCGACCCCCCGAGAGTCATGCTTGCCCTTCGGCGCGGGAGACACTAGCTTTTCGGCCATGATGATTGCAGCCGGCCCTGACCCACGCCGTTACGCCCCGGCGACCCTCCGCAACCGGGGACCCATCCTGGATGTCCTCCGTCAGGTGCTGCCGGCTGCCGGCACGGTGCTGGAAATCGCCAGCGGCAGCGGCGAGCATGCCGTCTTCTTCGCCGAGGCGCTGCCGGACCTGATGTGGCAGCCGACCGATCCCGACCCGGACAACCGGGCCAGCATCCGCGCCTGGATCGCCGAGACCGGCGTGACCAACGTGACGGCCCCGGCGGACCTCAACGCCGCCGCCCGCGCGTGGCCGGTGACCCATGCCGACGCCATCGTCTGCATCAACATGATCCACATCTCGCCCTGGGCTTCCACCCTGGGCCTGCTGGCGGGTGCCGCGCGGACGCTGCCGACGGCCGCACCGCTCTATCTGTATGGCCCCTATCTGCGGAACCGCCGGCACACCGCCTCCAGCAACGAAGACTTCGACCAGTCCCTGCGCGCGCAGAACCCGGAATGGGGTGTCCGCGATCTGGACGAGGTGAGCGATGCCGCGGCCCAGGCGGGACTGACGCTGGCCGAGGTGATCGAGATGCCAGCCAACAACCTATCGGTCGTGTTCCGCCGCGGCTGAGGCGATCGCCCGCCGCCGTAAAGCCGACAGCCCGCCCGCCTTTTTCCGGCGCCGCCGGCTTGCCAGCAGGTTCAGCGCTTCGACCAGCACCGAGAAGGCGATGGCGAAGTACAGGTAGCCCTTGGGAATGTGGAAGTGCAGCCCGTCGGCCACCAGCGCCACGCCGACCAGCAGCAGGAAGCTGAGGGCAAGCATCTTCACGGTCGGATGACCGTTGACGAAGTTGCTGACCGGTCCCGATGCGAACAGCATCACGCCGACCGCGATCACGACGGCCGCCATCATGACTTCCAGCGCCTGCGCCATGCCGACTGCGGTTATGACCGAGTCGAGCGAGAATACGATGTCGAGCAGCATGATCTGGATCACGACTGAGGCGAAGCTGGCGGTGCCGCCGGTGCTGCCTTCCCCCTCTTCCTCGCCCTCCAGGTTCTGGTGGATCTCCGTCGTTCCCTTGCCCAGCAGGAACAGCCCGCCGACGATCAGGACGAGGTCGCGGACCGATATGTCGAATTCCGCGATCGTGAAGAGCGGGTTGGTCAGGGTCGAAATCCACGCGATCGACGCGAGCAGGCCGAGACGGGTGATCAGGGCCAGGGCCAGCCCGACCTGCCGTCCGCGCGCCTGACGCTCCGGCGGCAGGCGGGCCGCCATGATCGAGATGAAGATGATGTTGTCGATGCCGAGCACGATTTCGAGCGCCGTCAGCGTCAAAAGGCTCGCCCAGGTCTGGGGATCTGTGAGGAGTTCAAGCATGGCGCCTCGAAAACCGCGCCCTGCCGTTATTGTTCCGTTCCCGAAACGGCGTCAGAACTCTTCCCGCAGTTTTTCCGTAGCCCGCCGCTCCGCCTTGGTCGGGCGTCCCGTCCCGGATGGACGCTCCGCCGCGCGCGGCATCGCCGTCTCGGGCGCCGGCGGCGACAGATCCTCGTAGAGCGCCTGCGCCTCCGGAGCAGGGCCGCGCCGGACACCGAGCGCTACGATCTTGATGACCCGGATATGCCGTCCCTGGGCAAAGGTCAGGACGTCGCCCGGCTTGACGGAATGATGAGCCTTGGTGACGGGGGCGCCGCCGATCCGGACGGCCCCGGCGGCGCAGAGCTTGGCGGCTAGGCTGCGGGTCTTGAAGAAGCGGGCGTACCACAGCCACTTGTCCAGCCTCAACCGGCCGGACCCGGCTTCCGCACTCGTCCCCTTCAGGCCGTCATCATTGTCGTCGTCGTCCGTCATCGGATGAATTCTATCTGCTTGAGCTTGGCGAAAGGCGAATCGGGCCGGGGTTTCGCCGCCGGCTTCTCACCCTTGCCCCGGCGCTTCTCTCCGCGCCGGGAAGGGCGTTGGCGCTGCCATGTCACCGCTCCGTCTTCGCCCTCGCGGCGGCGGTATCCCATGGAGGCCAGGACGCCTTCCAGGTCCTCGACCGTACTGCCGATCATCTGGGCCAGATCCGGCGCCGCCGTCAGCGGACCTTCGGTCGTGCGCTTGTATAGCTCCCGTTCCAGCCTTTCCAGGATATCGGCCCGAAGGGCACGGGGACCCATCGGCGGATAGCCGACCGCTTCCCAGAAGTCCGTGGGTACAGCGTCGGTCGCCACCGAAACCCGTCCGGCTGGCGGAGTCGGCGGCGGCAGCGGCATCGCGGCGTGTCCGCCGTGCAGGACGGCCCACAGCAATCCCCGTGTCTCCACCGCGCGCGGCTTGATCAGGGCCGGCATGAAGACCTGGCTGGTCGCCAGCCGGACTCCCAATTTCGCCAGCGCGTGCCGGTCGGCCTTGGCGAGGCCGCCGATCAGCGACTCCAAGCCCGGCCGGGACAGACTGCCCAGCGACTCCGACAGCTGAAAGGCCAGCCCGCGCGCCGGACCGGACAACTCGGCGTCGCGCAGTCTGAACAGCGGCGCCAGCCGGTCTTTGATGAAGGCTTCGACCCAGCGGGAAAGGCGTGTCCGCACCTTGTCGCGCTGGCCGGATTCAAACAGGTCGTCGTGCAGCGGCACCACCGAAGGCGTCAGGATCGATGGCCCGGCTCCCAACCGAGCGACAGGATGGCCCTGCCAGGACAGCACGCCATCCGGGCGCAACTCGATCGTCTCGTCTCCAGCCTGCTCCAGCAGCCGCACCCGCCGCCCGATCTCGTCCTTCAGGGCACGGCGCGCGGCGCTCATGAAGGCGCGCACGTCGTCCTCCCGCACCTCGGGGTCGAGCGTGAAGTGGAAGCCTTCCAGCCGGCCGACATGGTGGCCCTCCACCAGCACCTCACCGGCGGCGGTCACGGCGGCCAGCAACTCGCCGCCGCCCGCCAGCGTGCGCGCCAGCACGGCGGAGCGGCGGTCGACGAAGCGCTGCGTCAGCCGCTCGTGCAGGGCGTCGGACAGCTTGTCTTCGATCGCGCGGGCACGCTCCTGCCAATGGGCCGGGTCGGTCAGCCAGTCGGGCCGGTGCGAGATATACGTCCAGGTGCGGATATGGGCGATCCGCGACACCAGCGTATCGATATCGCCCTCTGTCTTGTCCATCCTCGCCACCTGCTTCGCCACCCACTCCTCCGGCAGGCGGGCTTCGGGCGTCATCAGGTGGCGGTAGATCTGCGACAGCAGCCTGGTATGGGCGTCGGACAGCACCTTGCGGAAGTCCGGGATCTGGCAGACCTCCCACAGCAGGCGAACCGCCTGACGGTTGGTCGCCAGCCTTGCGATTTCGGCGTCGCGCGACAGGGCGATCAGCGACAAATGGTCGTCGGCATCGCGCACCCGCATCAGCTCCGGCCGGTTCGGCCGCTCCTCCAGCGTCTTCAGCAGCAGGCCAGGACTGTCGAACCGAAGTGCGGTGTTTCGCCACATGATCGACTTCAGCGTCTCGAACTTGTGGTTCTCGACCGCGTCGATGGTCTCGGCGTCCAGCCCGTTGAGGTCGCCGGTGGTGCCGAAGGTGCCGTCGGTCATGTGCCGGCCGGCGCGGCCCGCTATCTGGGCGATCTCGTTGGGGCGCAGCCGTCGCGGCGCATGGCCGTCGAACTTGTTGAGCTTGGCGAAGGCGACATGGTCCACGTCCATGTTCAGCCCCATGCCGATGGCGTCGGTCGCCACCAGGTAATCGACCTCGCCCGCCTGATACAGCGCCACCTGGGCGTTGCGGGTGCGCGGGCTCAGGGCTCCCAGCACCACGGCGGTCCCGCCGCGCTGACGCCGGATCAGCTCGGCTATCGTGTAGACGTCGGTCGCGGAGAACGCGACCACGGCGGAACGCGGCGGCAGCCGCGTCAGCTTCTTGTGGCCGGCATAGGTCAGCGACGAGAAGCGCGGACGGCTGATGAACTCGCATCGCGGCACCAGCCGCTGGATCAGCGGCTTGATGGTGTCGGCGCCCAGGAACATGGTCTCGTCCATGCCGCGCGCGTGGAGCAGCCGCTCGGTGAAGATGTGGCCGCGCTCCGGATCGGCGGCGAGCTGGATCTCGTCCACTCCCATGAAGGCGACCGGCCGGTCCAGCGGCATCGATTCGACGGTGCAGACGAAATATACCGCGCGGGGAGGAATGATCTTCTCCTCGCCGGTGACCAGCGCCACGGCGTGACGGCCCTTGGCCTTGACGATCTTATCGTAGTTTTCGCGCGCCAGCAGGCGCAACGGAAAGCCGATCATACCCGACCGGTGTCCCAGCATCCGCTCTATGGCGAGATAGGTCTTCCCGGTATTCGTCGGCCCAAGAACGGCGGTGACCCGCCCCTGGTGCTGAGAGGCCACGCCAGAGGATACTGCGCTCATGAGGAGAGCATTGGGCTTCGGGTGCCGCATTGCAAGGGCCGTAATGTGGATCTGCGATGCCAGGGCTTGTGGGAGTTGCCAGGGCTTGTGGGAGTTGAAGGACAATAAGCCGCAGCCGCGATTCCTCCCGACCAAAAGGGTTGCAGCTTTTCGCGGCATTTCACATATCTGGCACAGCTTACGCACCCAGCCCGATTTCGACGCTAAACTTATACCGAAGGTGAAACAGCAATGTCCGAGGAACGGCTTAGTTTCCAGGCCGAAGTCAGCCGCCTGCTCGATATCGTTGCGCACTCGCTCTATAGCGAAAAGGAAGTGTTCCTGCGCGAGCTGATCTCGAACGCCTCAGATGCCTGTGACCGCCTGCGCTATGCGGCCCTGACCCAGCCCGAACTTTCTGCGGAAGACCCCGATCTCAAGATCCGCCTGACGACCGATGCCGAAGCGAAGACCCTGACGGTCGCCGACAACGGCATCGGCATGAACCGCGAAGACCTGATCGAGAATCTAGGCACCATCGCGCGCTCCGGCACCGCCGCCTTCATGAACAAGCTAACCGGCGACGCCAAGAAGGACGTCGGGCTGATCGGCCAGTTCGGCGTCGGCTTCTATTCCGCCTTCATGGTGTCGGACAAGGTCGTCGTGCTGACCCGCAAGGCCGGCGAAAGCCAGGGCTGGCGCTGGGAATCTGACGGCAGGGGAGACTTCACCGTCAGCGAAGCCACAGACGTTCCGCGCGGCACCCGCGTCGTGATGCACCTGAAGGCCGACGAGGGCGAGTTCCTGGAGGAAAGCCGGCTGCGCCGAATCGTCCAGAAATACAGCGATCATATCGCACTGCCGATCCTTTACGGTGAGGGCGAGGAAGCCCAGTCGCTCAACAAGGCGTCGGCCCTGTGGACCCGCTCCCGGAACGAGATCACGCCTGAGCAGTACAAGGAATTCTACCATCACGTCGGCCATGCCTTCGACGAGCCCTGGCTGACCATGCATTGGCGGGCCGAAGGCAAGATCGAATACACCAGCCTGCTGTTCGTGCCCGCGACCAAGCCGTTCGACCTGTTCAACCCGGACCGCCGCCACCGCGTCAAGCTGTATGTCCGGCGCGTCTTCATCACCGACGAGGCCGAAGGTCTGGTCCCGCCCTACCTGCGCTTCCTGCGCGGCGTGGTGGACAGCGAGGACCTGCCGCTCAACGTCAGCCGCGAGATGCTCCAGCACAATCCGATGCTGGCCAAGATCCGCAGCGGCATCGTGCGCCGGGTGCTGGGCGACCTCGTCAAGAAGGCCGACGACACCGAGCAGGCCGAGGCCTATGCCACCTTCTGGGAAAACTTCGGCGCCGTCCTCAAGGAAGGCCTCTACGAGGACTACGAGCACCGCGAGCAGATCACCAAGCTGCTGCGCTTCCGCACCACCGGAGCCGAGGGACTGGTGTCGCTGGACGACTATGTCGGCCGGATGAAGGAAGGCCAGGACACGATCTTCTACATCACCGGCGACGATATCGACACGCTCCGCCGCAGCCCGCAGATCGAGGGCTTCAAGGCGCGCGGCGTCGAGGTGCTGCTGCTGACCGATCCGGTCGATGAGTTCTGGATCCCGTCGGTCGCGGAATACAAGGACAAGAAGTTCAAGTCGGTCACCCGCGGCGGCGCCGACCTGTCCCGGATCAAGGCTGCTGACGAGCCCGAAAAGCCGGCGGAAGACAAGCCCGCCGAAAACGATCTCGGCAGTCTGGTGGCGGCGCTCAAGCTGACGCTGGCCGATGCCGTCAAGGATGTCCGCATTTCCGAGCGGCTGACCGACAGCCCGGTCTGCTTGGTGGCGGACGAGGGCGACATGGACATGCACCTGGAGCGCCTGCTGAAGCAGCACCGTCAGCTCGACACCAGCGCCCAGCGTATCCTTGAGGTCAACCCGACCCACCCGCTGATCCGCCGGCTGACCGATCTGGCGGCGAAGGACGGCGTCAGCGACGGTCTGGAAGACGTGGCATGGCTGCTGCTGGATCAGGCCCGCATCGTGGAAGGCGAGCAGATCCCCGATCCCGCCGCCTTCTCCCGCCGCTTGGCGGTGATGCTGGAGAAGGGCCTGCTGACCGGGCTGGCCGCCTGACGGTTTGCCCCGGCCTGATCGGCCTCCGGAAGGGCGTTCGCCTCTTAGGTGAACGCCCGTCTAGGGTTGGGCCGTATCGAGATCCAACCTGAACACCTCGACCCGCTCGCTCCGTCCGCGCAGGTTCCGGATGCCGACGGAGGTCAGGGCGACGCAGCCGCCGCTTTCCTCGGCGGTCGACGCGCCGGCCAGGACGATCACTTCGGCCTCTCCCTGGAGACCGGCGGCCAGTTCCTCGATTCGCGCCGCCGTGTTCACGCTGTCGCCGACGATCGTGTAGTTGATCCGGCTGGCGGAGCCGATATTGCCGACGACCACCGGGCCGCTGTGAAGGCCGATCCGCACGCGGACCGCCGGCAGGCCGACGGCGCAGCGCTTGACGTTGTCGCCATGTATCGCCACCGCAATCGCATGCGCCGCCCGCAAGGCTCTCGCCGCATGATCCTGCTGGACTTCCGGTGCGCCCCAGAACGCCATCACGGCGTCGCCGATGAACTTGTCCACCGTGCCGCCCTCCGCCTCGATGCAGGCGGACAGCAGGGAGAAGTGGCTGTTCAGCAGGGCCGCCGTCTCGGCGGCGCCCAGATCTTCGGCCAGTGCGCTGAAGCCCCGGATGTCGGTGAACATGACGGTCACCTGCCGCTCTTCCGATCCGATGCCGCCGCCCGTCTTGTCGGAGGCGTCACGCTGGATCAGCCGCAGCACCAGCCCCTTGGGGACATAGGTCTCGAACCACCGGAGCCCGGCGACCATGGCGTTGAAGGCGTCCGCCGCGTTCGCCAGCTCGCGGAAGCGGCTATCGGGCAGGGTAGGGGCGCCTTTGAAGTCCAGCGCGCTGACGCTTGAGGCGGCAGCCGCCAGCCGGCCGATCTGCCGGCTGATCGCGCGCCCGATCCAAAGCGCCGCACCGACCGACACCAGCAGGATGCCGAAACCGACCAGCGCCGTGGTCCACAGGCGCTCGATCTCCACGCCGACCTCGTCCAGGCGGTAATTGATGCCGGCTGTCCAGGGTTGCGCGCCGTAGCCTTCCAGGCTGCGCAGCAGGAACAGGTGGCTGTCGTCGCCGATCTCGACAACTTCCGCGTTGGTCCGGTTGCGGCCCGTGATCGTGAATCGGTCGGCCGGCCGGCTGTTGCGCCACAAGTTCGCCAGCACCGGATCGTCCACCTGGTCGACGCGCGGCAGCGGCAGCCCGGCCTGTCCGGAAAAATCGAATTCCTTGTAGCGCAGGGCCTGATGCGCCATCACGTGGTCGCGGTCGTAGAGGACGAAGGCGCTCAGTCCCTCGTCGACATAGAGCTCCGACAGGAAGCGCGACAGGTCGCCGAGCGCCACCGCCACGATCATCAGCCCGATGAACTTGTCGTCGCGGCGGACCGGCATCCGCAGCGTCAACAGGGTGGTCTTGCCCTCCGCCGACCAGACCGGCTCCGCCCAATAGGG
>NZ_JCACHA010000689.1:0-11899 GCF_059503625.1 Skermanella sp. | reverse complement strand
CGATGGCTCCGCCCAGGTTGCGCGTCAGGCTGAACAGTCCGCTGGCGTCTCGCACCTGCCCGGCCGACAGCGTCCCCAGCGCCAGTCCGGTCACCGGGACGAAGCAGAGCATCAGCGAGAAACCACGCACGGCCTGCGACCAGAACAACTCGTCGAAGTCCCAGTCGGCCGTCATCCCCGTCGCCAGATAGAGCCCCGATGCGAACAGGGCGTATCCCAGCGCCAGCACGCAGCGCGGATCGACCCGCGTCGCCAGCCACAGGGAAACGGGCGCTCCCAGCACCTCGAAGGCCCCGGTCACCAGCAGGGTGTAGCCGATCTGTTCGCTGTTCAGGCCGCGCACCCGCCCGAGATACTGGGCCATCAGGTAATCGCCGACGAACAGCCCTGCTCCCAGCGCGAAATTGAACAGGCAGCCGAGGGTGAAGTTGCGGTCGCGGAAGACGCCGAGATTCAGGATCGCCGCCGGCTGCCAAAGACAGAGCCAGACCAGCAGCGCGCCTGCCAGGGCCGCCGCCAGCAGCAGCGCCCTGATGCTGCAGTCGTCCAGCCATTGCAGGCGCGGACCTTCGTGCAGGACGTATTGCAGGCTGCCCAGCGAGATGGCCAGCAACGAGGCGCCGAAGCTGTCGAAGTTCCGCAATGCCGCCCTGTCGCCCTTGTCAATATCGACCAGCAGCCAGACCGCCCATGCCACCGCCAGCCCCGGCAGGACCGTGATGAAGAACAGCCAGCGCCATGACAGCGCCTGCGTCACCATCCCGCCGAGCGCCGGACCGATCGTCGGGGCCAGCGTTGCGACCAGACCGATCAGCACCGTCATGCGCACCTGCTTTGCCGGCGGAAACATCAGGATGTTGGCGGCGAACAGCGTCGGGATCATGGCACCGCCCAGGAATCCCTGGAGTGCGCGCGCCGCCGTCATCTCCCCCAGAGACGTGGCCATGCCGCAGAGGAGGCTCGCGACCGCGAAGCCGATGGCCGACAAGGTGAACAGCAGGCGCGTCCCGACCGCCCGTGACAGCGTTCCGGCCAGTGCTATCATGACGATCTCGCCGATCAGATAGGCGCTCTGGACCCAGCCGATCTCATCCAGTCCGGCGCTCAGGCCGCCCTGTATCTCCTTCATCGAGCTGGTGACGAGCTGGGTGTCGACGATCGCCAGGAACAGGCCCGCCACCATGGCGTAGAAGCCGAGACTCTGCCGTGCGCCGGGATCGGTCCTGCCCGGCAGGGAAGCCGGCGGCGCCGCGCGCCGGAACAGGAAAGGCAGGACCTTTCGCGGTCCGGCCGGCAGGACTGCCGTCATGGAGACGCTTTTCCATTCACAGGCGCCGCAAGGGCGCCGAACGCGGGCGCCGTTCCGCCGGCAGCTTCCCGGGTATCGATGGAGGCTTCGACCGACAGTCCGGGCCGCAGGATGCCCGCCTGCCTGTTCTCGGGCTCCAGCGCTATTCGCACCGGGACACGCTGGACGATCTTGGTGAAATTGCCGGTGGCGTTGTCCGGCGGCAGCACGCTGAAGCGGGAGCCGCTGGCCGGGGCCAAGCTCTCTATCCGGCCGAAAAGGTCCCTATCGGCATAGGCGTCGACGGTGATGCGGACGCGCTGGCCGATCTTCATCCGGCTGAGCTGGGTTTCCTTGAAATTGGCGACGATATGGACGGTATCCAGCGGCACCACCGCCATCATCAGGGTGCCGGCCCGGACGAACTGCCCGATCTGCGCGCCGCGATTGCCGACGACGCCGTCCACCGGCGACCGGACGACCGTGCGTTCCTGATCGATCCGCGCCAGCCTCAGCCGCACCTCCGCCTGCTGGACCCGAGCCGAGGCCTCGCGCATCTCCGCTTCCAGCGTGAGTATCCGCTTCCGGTCGGCCGCCAGGGCGGCCACGGCGCCGTTGTAGGCCGCATCGCCCTTGTGGGCGTCGGCTTCGCGTTCGTCGTATTGCCGCCGCGACACGCCTTCGCGGCTGACCAGGACGGCGGACCGCTCCAGGTCGCGCCGGGTCCTGGTCCGTTCCGCCTCGGCGGACGCCACCGCTGCGGAGGCCGCGTCCACAGACGCGACGGCCTGGGCGATCCGCGCCGCCGCGGTCGCAACCGCGGCCGTGGCCAAGTCTACCGCCGCCGAGGCTTCCTGCACCTTCGCGGCATATTCCTCGTCTTCCAGCACCGCCAGGACGTCGCCTTTCCTGACCGGCTGGTTCGACTCCACCGGCAAGTCGCGGATGTAACCGGACACCTGCGGGCTGATGGCCGAGATGTCGGCTTCCACATAGGCGTTGTCCGTCGTCTCGATGAAGCGTGCCGCCGTCCACCAGTACCACCCGCCCAGTCCGGCGCCGGCCACCAGGGCCGCACAGACGAGATGCTTGAAAATGCCCAGCCAGAAAGTTTTTGCTGAAGAAGTCTTTGCTGAAGAAGCTACGAGTCCGGCCACAGAGTCAGCCCTGTCCGATATCCAGGGTGCGGGCTCGCACCCCCTTGAAGGAGAAGTAGTTCATGGGCGGTTTGCCGGAGACGTCCTGCCGTTTGCTGAAGACGCCGCAGCAGCACCAGCCGGTGGCGCGCCACCATGCGGCGATACCGGAATCGACGTCGCGGGTGACCAACGGGATGCAGCTCCAGTAGATCCAGGCGGTGAACGGCCGATTTGGCAAGCGCCTCGGCGCAATGAACCGACATCCGGTGATCCACCTCCTTGGTGTTCAGTTCTGCAAACTCGTCGCGCGGATAGATCACCCAGAGAGGTCCCTTGTCGCGGGGTGTCAGGTATTTGCCGTTCATCTTGAATGCCAGTATAATCGGTTAATCCTTAACGTCCTTGAACGGGATCGTGTAGCTGTAGTCGTTGATCGCGGCGGCGCGGACCGACTTGACGCCGTCGGCGCCGATTTTCGCCAGCACGTCCGTAATCACGACCCTTTCGAATTCCACCACGCCGTCGGTCCAGGACGTGGAGGTCTTGACGGTGCGCGTCCCGATCGCCTCGAGCCCGGCACGGTCGAAGACGATCTCGTGGTTCTGGCCGGTCTTCGGCACGGCGATCCGGAGCACGGGGAATTCCGCGGCCTGAGCCGGCGCGACCGGCGTCAGGATATCCGCAGGGGCCACGGCACCCAGGAAGTGCTGGCTGGCCAAGTGGTTAGGTCGAGAGGCCGTGCAGGCGGGGCGGCCTGGCCGATCCTGCGGATCATGGGCATAAACCCTGGTGTGGATAAAAGAGTATGCTGAGCCGCTGACCGGGAACTCGTCGGATTTTGATGGTAGCCGGCGGCCGGGAGTGGCAACATCGATTATCCTTGACCTTGGCATTCGTGCGCGGGGAGCAGTCCGTGGAGGCTTACCGCCTCGACCTGCTCGGCGGATTCGACCTTTATTCGCCCGCTGGGTCGCCGGTTCCGTTGACTGCCAGAAAGCCGATGGCTTTGCTGGCCTATCTGGCGTTGCGGCCCGATCGGCCGCACCCGCGCGACAAGATCGCGACCCTGCTGTGGGAGGACAGTCCAGATACCCTGGCCCGCAGCAGCCTGCGGCAGGCGCTGGCTCTCCTGCGCCGCTGCCTGCCCCTGCCGATCGCGGATAGCGACAGCCTTCGCATTCCGGCGGAAGCCCTGGTGACCGACGTGACGGAATTTCAGCGGGCTGTGGCCGACGGCTCTCCCGCCATGCTGGCCCGGGCAGTGGCGCTCTATCGCGGCGACCTGTTCGAAGCTACGCCATCGAGATCGGCCGCGTTCGAGGACTGGCTTCAGGTCGAGCGCCAGCACCTGCGTGAACTGGCGCAGGGCGCACTCGGAAAGCTGCTCGACCATGAACTGGAGCAGGGCGGCTGCGAAGCCGGGATCTGCCACGCCCTACGGCTTCTCGCCCTCGATCCCCTGCGCGAACCGGCGCACCGCGCCCTCATGAGGTTCTATGTCCGGCAGGGGCGGCACGCCGCCGCCCTGAAGCAGTACCAGACCTGCCGGTCCGTGCTGGAGCGCGAGTTGGGCGTCCTGCCCGAACCGGAAACCGAAGCGCTTCTGCGGGAGATCCGGGAACGGAGGCGCGCCCGGGACGACCGGGCCGGGACGATGCCGACACCGGCGCCGTGCATGCAGGACCCCGATACGCCGCCGGCAACCCGCCCGCCCGTGCCGGAACTGCGCGTTGCCGCCATTCTCTGCGTCGCCCTGGCGGATACGACCGCTTCGGACCAGGACCCGGAGGAGATGCACCGGCGGACGGCCGATGCCATCGTCCGGATCGATAACACGGTGCGAAACTATGGCGGCGACCTGTACCGGCACGTCGGAAACACGGTGTTCGCCGCCTTCGGTGCGAGGCGTGCCCACGGAAACGTTCCGGAACGGGCAGTCCGCACGGCGCTCGATCTGCTGAGGAGCGAGGACGGGGGAGGCCAGGGCGGGGAGCCACCCCGCGTCGGTGTCGCCTGCGGTCTGGTCATGGTCGATGGCGGACCGGACTTCACCCTCACGGGGGCAGCCGTACAGGAAGGTGGCCGGCTCGCCATGCTGGCTGCGCCGGGGGAGATCCTGATATCGCAGGCTGTCCGGGAAGCCCTCGACGGTCTGCTCGACCTGAAGGGCACTCATGGGCCGCCGTGGCGCCTGCACGATCTGAGGACGGCGGGAACGAGTGCGGCTTCCCGGCCTTTCGTCGGCCGCCGTGCCGAACTGCACCAGTTCAAAGGCTTGCTGGCCGCATGCCGCGAGGCCGGTCAAGGTGACGGTGGCGGGATGGTGGTTCATGTCCGGGGAGAGGCCGGAATCGGCAAGTCGCGGCTGGTCGAGGAATTTCAGCGCATGGCCGGCGACCAGGGGTTCGCCTGCGTGACCGGCACCGTGCTCGATTTCGGCGTCGGCTGCGGCCAGGATGCGATCAAGGCGGTGGTCCGGTCGCTGGTGGCGGAACTGGAGAAGCGCGCCGGTTCGCCGTTCGCCGAGGGGCTTTTGGCCGGCGAGCACCGCATCCACCTCGCCCCGCTGCTCGACCAGCCGATGCCGCCGGAACTTCGCCCCGTCCATGACGCCCTGGATCACGCGACGCGGGACCTGGGCCGAAGGGCCGTCATCGCCGAACTGGTCAGGAAGGTCACGGTGGTCCGGCCGCTGGTCCTGACGTTCGAGGACATCCACTGGGCCGACCCGCAGGTCCATCCCTACTTCGCCATGCTGGCCGGCCTGGTGGCGGAATGTCCGGTCGTCCTGATGCTGACGACCCGCATCCAGGGCGATCCGATCGATGCCGCGTGGCGGGCCGCCGCCGGCGGCGTGCCTGTCATGACGATCGATCTCGGCCCCCTTCGGCCTGCAGAAGCCGAGGTCCTGGCGCATGCCTACGTCAAGGACGACGAGGACTTCGCCCGATCCTGCGTCACGCGATCGGGCGGAAATCCGCTTTTCCTGGAACAGCTGCTGCGCGCACGGAATGCGGCGGGCACCGTGCCGGACACCATCCACTGCATCGTCCTGGCGCGCACGGACGCCCTGGCGGCCAAGGACCGGCAGGCGCTTCAGGCGGCATCGGTGCTGGGCCAGCGTTTCCACCTGGATACGCTGCGCTACCTGCTGGACGACCGGGAGTATGACATTGCGGCCCTGCTTGATCAGGCGCTTGTCCGGCCGGCCGGTGGTCCAGCCGGCGGGGAATACCTCTTCGCGCACGCGCTGGTCCAGGAGGCCGTGCACGACTCGCTCCTGCGCTCACGCCGGAACGACCTGCACCGCCGCGCCGCCGACTGGTACGCAAGCCGCGACCTCGTCCGGCGGGCGGAGCATCTGGGAAGTGCCGGGGACGACAGGGCTGCCGCGGCCTATATCGAGGCCGCCCGGTTCCACATCGCCGGCTACCGTTTCGAACGGGCGCGGTCGCTGATCGAGCGCGGACTGACGCTGGACTGCGGTCGCGCCGAACGCTTCGCGCTTGCCTGCCTTGGCGGGGAGGTGCTGGAGGCACTGGGATCGATCCGGCCCGCGATCTCGGCTTATCGAACGGCGCGCGACCTTGCCGAAACCGATGAGGAACGCTGCCGCGCGTGGTTCGGGCTGGCGGCTGGCATGCGGGTGATCGACGACCTGACCGGCGCCCTGGATGCGCTCGATCATGCCGAAGCGGCGGCCATGCGAGCCGGTCTGGTAGCGGAACGCTTCCACATCCATCACCTGCGCGGCAACCTCTGCTTCCCGCGCGGCGATCTCGACGGTTGCCTGCGCGAGCATGAAGCGGCGCTGGAATGGGCGCGGCGGGCGAACGCGCCTGATCTGGAAATTCACGCGCTGAGCGGACTTGGCGACGCGTGCTACCTGCGCGGACGGATGATCACGGCGCACGGATACTTCTCTCGTTGCGTCAGGCGGGCGCGGGAGCGTGAACTGCCCCGGATCGAGGTCGAAAACCTCTATATGGACGCCGTGACGCGCCTGTTCATGACCGATCTGGAGCCCGCGCTTGCCCTGGCGCGGGACTCGATCGCTCTCGCCGCGAGGATCGGGCACCGCAGGGCGGAACTGGTCAGCCACGTCGTCGCTTCGGAGGTGCTGAGCGAGCTTGGCGACGAGGAGGCTTGTCTGTCCCACTACGCCCGCGCCCAGGCCCTGACCGCCCAGCTCGGAGCCCTGCGGTTCGAGGCGGAGAACCTGATGGGGCTGGGCCGGATGGTCTTGTACAAGGGCCGGCGGGAGGAGGCGCTGGACCTGCTGACGCGGGCGATGGATTTGGCCGTCCGGACCGGTATCGGTTACCTGGGACCCAGCGTCCTGGCCCTGCTGGCGCGGGCGCACGACGGGCCGGACGAGCGCAGGCGCCTGCTGGACCAGGGGACTGCAATGCTTGCCCAAGGCAGCGTCAGCCATAACCATCTCAGCTTCTACCGCGACGCGATCGAAGTGGCGCTGGACATGGGCGACTGGGCGGCGGTCGACCATTACGCCGACCGGCTGGAGGACTTCGCCAGCCCCGAACCTCTCCCGTGGAGCACCCTGTTCGTCACGCGGGGCCGCCTGCTCGCCCGTTCCGGGCGGGGCGAGCAGGGCGTCGAACTGCGCGACGGACTGACCCGCGTCCTGGGCACCTGCCGCGCCACCCGCATGGTCCGCCACATCGCCCGCATCGAAGAGGCGTTGAGCAGGCTGTGAGGCGGGTAGCGAGGCGCTGCGGGTGCTCCGGCGAAGTCTGCGGCGTCCCTACAGCCCTACAGCCGCGCGAGGTCCAGCATGCCGGGGTCGCCGGCCCATGCGCGCTCCAGGTTGGCGGCGGCTTCCTTGGCCGCTTCGCGGTCGCCGCGCGCCTCATGCACCTTCATCAGGCCGAACAGCGCCCAGCCGTTGTTGCGCGCCCGCGTCAGGCTGGTGGCGAAAGCCTGCTCGGCTTCGTCGATGCGGCCAGCCCGGAGCAGCGCCGCGCCAAGGGATTGCTGGACCGGATAGTACCAGAAGGGCGGCTCCATGTAGGGCAGCCGGCCTTCAAGCTCCGCCGCGGCGGTGAACTCGGCGATGGCGCCGCCATTGTCGCCCCGGGCTTGGGCTATCCGCGCCCGTACCACGTGGCGCGCCAGCTCAAGCACGGTTGCGGCGGGGACGCCGGCGCTTTCCAGCCCGCTGAAATCCGCCGTCCGTTCGAGCGCCGCAATGGCGTCGGCTTCCATGCCGGCCGCCGCCGCGTCCCCGGCCTTGGCCTGCGCGACGCCTCGGGCGTAGTGCCACATCGCCTTGACGAAGGGGAACTCCTCCGACGGCGCCGGCGCCGCCATGATGGCGTCGGGCCGGCTGAACTGGGCGTGGGCGAAATAGGGTGCCGCCATGATCGGCTGGACCCAGGGGACCGTGCGCGCCGCATCGTCCGTGACCGTCGCCTGGAGCTTTTCCGCCGAACTCACCGCCGTCGGACCGTCGCCCGCCATCTGCGCCGACGCCATCAGGAAGTGGATGTTGTGGGGGAAATACGCACCAGGATAGATGCCGGCCGTGCCGATGCTCTCGAGATTGGCCTCGTCGGTCGCGACCGCGCGCCGGTTGGCCTGGAGAGAATCCAGGTACCGCCCGACCCTGTAGTAGATGTGCGAGGGCATATGGACGAGGTGGCCGGCCCCCAGGTCGAACGAGGCGAGCCGGTCGGCGCCGGGCACGGCCCGTTCCGGCCGGTCGGACGCCTCGACCATGTGGATGTAGTAGTGGATCGCCCCGATATGGTCGGGGTTGCGCTCCATGACCGCTTCCAGCATCCGGACGATCTCGGCCGTATGCCCTTTCGGTTCGGCGCCTCCGGCCTGCCAGTAATCCCACGGCGACAGGTCCATCAGCGCTTCGGCTGTCAGCACGGCGATGTCGGCGTCGCCGGGATAGCGCTTGGCGACGTCCATCATGGCTTCGGCATAGGCGGCGTCGAGCGAACGGCGGTCCGCTGCCGGGCCGGCGGCGTAGCGCCGGGCCAGCGCTTCGATCAGGGCTTGCTCATGGGGACGGGCGGCCGGTGCCAGCGCCATCGCCCGCGTTACGGCGGCCAGGGCGGGAGCGGCGGCTTCCGCTTCCATCGGCGCGTTGATGTTCGGCCCCAGGACCAGCGCCTCGCCCCAATGGCACAGGGCGCAATCGGGATCGATCTGCTGTGCCTTCCGGAATGCGCGGCGCGCCTCGGCGTGGTTGAAGCCGTAGGCGAGCCGAAGTCCCTGGTCGAAATACCGCTGGGCCAGGGGCGACGCCGTCGTCACCGGGTAGCTGACGGTGCCGAGGTTCGGCCAGAGCGGCACGTTGGACAGATCGTCATAGACGGCGGAGGACGATGCGCCGGCCGTCGGTGCGAAGGGCTTCGTTTCGACCTTCATCGGCTGATGGTGCACGCCCTGGTGCTGGGTACTCGTCTGGGCTCCCGTCTGGGCTCCCGTTTGGGCGGTCGTCTGGCCCGACAGCGACAGCATGGCGGCGGTGATCAGGCCGGTATGGAGCAGTGCGTGCAGGGTTGAACGGGACATGGTTATCCTCCGTTTCCAATGCGATGACGATGCCGGTTCAGGCGCTCAGCCGGGCCGAGCGCTGGCGGGCGCGTTCCGCTGCCGACGCATCGCCGACGCCATCCAGGGCGCGGGCGGCGAGGGTCCAGTTGAAGGGGCTCGACGGCTTGAAGTCGGTGCGCTCGGCGGTCAGGGCGCGGGCCAGCTTGGCTTGGCCGCCACGCAGGGCAGCCTCGATCAGGGTCAGGGTGATGACGTCGCGCTGGGCGTTGCTGCCGCCGAACCGGTGCGAGATCGCGCGGACCGGCAGCAGCAGGTCGACGGCGAGATCGTGGTCTCCATCTGCGAAGGCTTGGATCGCGGCGCAGACGGGCAGCCCTACTTCGCGGGTCATGACGGCATTGCTGCCGGGGGCCGATGCGCGGCGGTTCAGGACTGCCATCAGGCGGCGGGCGGCATGCTCGCGGCCGCCGGCCGCGAAGGCCATCATGGCATGCATGTCGTTGAACGCGTAATAGCCGTCATCGGCCATCGGCTCCCACCTGTCGGCCACCGCGCCCCAGCGGTCGCCGACATCGACGCCGCGCAGGTGCAGGCGCCATAGCATTGAGGTGGCGTCGACCAGTTCGATGGCGGGACCGCCCGGCCGGGGCAGGATATGCCGGTCGTAGATGTCCAGCGTCCTGTCGGTCTGGCCGTGGTCGAGATGATAGAGCGCCAGATGCCACCAGTTGTGGATCGCCAGCATGTTGTCGGGAGCCCAGTCGTTCACCCGGCTGGTCAACCAGCGGATGCCATCGGCAAGCCGCCCCTCCATCTCCATGACATGGGCGACGGCGTGGATCGCCCAGGGATCGCGCGGCGTCAATTCCACCGCGTGGCGGCCCATGTCCTCCGCCCGGCGGAACATGTTGTTCTCTTCCAGCCCGAACGCCTGCATGCCCAGCACATAGCCGTAGCCCGGCGTGGCATTGTCCCATTGCGGCAGCACGCGCGCCGGCCGGTCGCGCAGCATGACGGTGTTTCCCGTAAAGAAATCGATCTGATGGGCGATCTGAAGCGCCAGTAGGTCGCGCGGGTGGTCCAGCAGCACCTGCCCGTAAAGCTCGGCCGCCCGATGGAAATCGCCGTCCAGCCAGGCACGGGCGGCGGTGGTGTGGCCGCGTTCGCGGTCGTTGGCGGTGGAGGCCAGCGCCTCGGCGGCTTCGACGCTGCGGCGCAGTTCCGGCTGGGCGCTCTTCTCGGCCGCCATCAGCATCAGCCCGGCGCGCATGCAGTGGCCCATCGCGAAGGCGGGGTCTTCTTCAAGCGCTTCGTCGATCACGGCCAGCGGATCGGCGAAGAAGCCGCTCAGCAGGGTGGAAGCATGTTCGAAGCGGTCGAGCGAACGGCGGTCCGACGTGGAGACGGGTTCGCCGTGCATATCGTTCAGGGCCATGGCGCGGTAACTCCAGGAGAGGGGCTTTCATATGAGACCAGGTTACCCGCCCCTTGTCAGCGCTCCGTGATCGGCGGCGTGAATGGATCGTGAAAAACGACGATCGGCGGAGCACTTGCTGACTTGCCGACGGCAAGGCTCAGGAAGGTCCGGCATCCGCCTGTCAAACGAAAATACGGTGATACGTTAACACAGGTTAAATCTGCGAGATGGCCACACCGACACTGTAGAGCGGCAGGGACCTTGGCAACGGAGACGGTTCCGTCGGCCAAAGCCGGAAAAGACCGTCTTGCGGTCTTTTACAGAAGGAGGGGCCAGATAGATGATGACCGGTGTAACCGCGGTCCAGCGCCGCTGGAGCAATCGCTTCGCTTCGGCTCGGCTGGGCGACTCTCGCGCTCAGGCGACATAAAAGGAATACTGACCTACAAATTATGGATAATCTAATTGAGGAAAGACCCAATACTTTCAATATCGAGCCTTAAGTTGAAAAAACCTTTGCGTTTAGCATGGTTATGGACAGTGTGCCGGGCGGGTCCTATGTGCATACTCCTTATTTTAAAGATGTATGAGTCACCACCGGTTAGCATACAACACGTAAGTAATACACCTTGTCGATTTTGCTCCATAAGATCCGCTTCCATGAAGATAGCGCATCATTCCAAATGGCATCGAGCAATGAAATGCACATGACATTGATTTTAGAATGGTGTTTCGCTTCACATATTCCCGCTTTCATTGCTGTTATAACGGCTAAGTCACACCTATCCAGGAGGCTGCGATCTACTGCCTAAAAGAACAATCAACTAAATGAACATTGAATGGGAAAGCGAGTGAGTTTAGCTTAGTTCTACCGCTCTAAGTAGATGATCTTGGTTTGCTAAATCCCATCGATGCTTCATCTAAAAGTTCGAAATAGCGAGCAAGTGACCGGCCCGATACATTGGGAGTTTGGTTCAACGTCGCTATGGATTTTGGTGCTTCAAGCATGTCTGCATTGTCCAAAGGAGCTGGTCTTGGCTAAAGCATATCTACCAAATAGACACTGACAGTGTCGTCGAACGTTCAAGTAAAGCTGCGGTATTCTTGTCGAATGCCAGTTTTCGGGAGAATCCTGAAAACGCAAACGTCTTGAGATCACCTCAATCAAATAGAATGAAGCCCCGCTTAGCCAATGTTGGGGTAGGAGAACGATAATGTCTACAGCAACACTCGCGAAAAGCGACATGATCTTTACCCGCCGTGAATCCAATGTCCGCAGCTATTGCAGGCGTTTGGATGCAGTCTTCGACAAGGCGGTGGGAAGCGTCATTACCGATGAATCGGGCCGGCAATACGTCGATTTCCTGGCAGGTTGCGCATCGCTCAACTATGGCCATAACGACCCCGACATGAAGCAGGCTCTTCTCGACCATATCGGCCGGGATGGCATCGCTCATGGTCTAGATCTTTTCACCACCGCGAAAAGACGGTTCCTCGAAGACTTCGAGTCCTTGATCCTGAACC
>NZ_JCACHA010000688.1:0-11969 GCF_059503625.1 Skermanella sp. | reverse complement strand
TCGAATAATAGTTTAATCGTACCTGAGCCAAATGTTCCCACGGAATCGAACCGCCAAGCGGACCGCGGGCATAAATGCCAGTATTGTCCATCTCAATGACGGTCATGTGACGCTGCGCCGTCCGTGCCGTGAATAGTACGAACAATCCTGCGGCTACAGCCAGCGGCAGTGCCACCCAGGGACTTAGGGACAGCAGCAGTGGTGGAAGTCCGGTCAATACAAGACCGGTGGTGGCGCGGGCGTAGTCTCCCAGCAACGGACCGGGGGGATAGCGGTAGCGGGTCAAGACTGGCTCCCGAAGATATGGCGGGCATCCCGCCAGCAAGCGGCGGGATGCCGGGAGATGGCGGCGGCGTACGCGGCGAGGAAGCGGTCGCAATCCGCGTCATGGACGAGGTGGTGGGTCAGCAGGCCGGTCGGCTCAAGCGGATCGGCGGCGCCGCTCCGCCGGGCGGCGAGATGGCGGACCGTGGCGGCGACGACCGCATCCGTCCCGGCGAACCCTCCGCCGCCATGCCAGTCCATGATATCGACGTGGGTGTTGACCTGGAGCAAGCCCGGTGCCGGGTTGGCTGCCGCACGCGGAGTGAACGTGGATAAGCCGATGTAGCCGAGGCCGGGGAGACGCCCGATCAGGTCGGGCGAGATCCGGTTCCACGGCGGCACAAGGACTGGCAGGGGGTCGAAGGGGGCCAGCAGGTCCCATCCCGTCCTGAGATCGCCGACAACGCGCGATACAGGGCGGGCGGCGCCGAGTTCGGCCTTCTTGGCCGGCGCCGTCTCGTGGTTGGCATGGGACAGCCCGTGCTGAAGGACGGCGGCCTCGGGCCAGCCGTGCAGTTCGGCCGCCAGTTCGGGGGTCGCTCCGGCGGGGATGACGGCCAAGGCTACCGGAATGCCGGCGCTGAGGCTGCGCAGCCGGTCGAGGGCAGGGGTCGGGGCGACGGCATCGTCGTCGCGCCACCAGAAAGCGGCGGTGCGGCCTTCCGTACCCCATTGGTCCAGTTCAAGGGTCAGGGCATCCCAGGCGTCGTTCACGACGCGGCCTCGATCAGCAGGCGGGCGGTGGCGGCGGCACCATCCAGCGCAGGCGTAAAGGGGGGAGGGGGAGGCGCTTCGAGCGCGCGGGCGATGGCGGCGCCGAGGGTTTCGGCGGTCAGCCCGGCTTCGTCCGCGATGTGGAGCAGGCCGCGCGCCTCGAACAGCCGGGCGCGGTCGGTCTGCTCGGTCTCGCTGCCGGACGCGAACGGAACGACGACGGTGCGGCAGCGGGCCTGGAGGATATCCATCAGCGTGTTGTAGCCGGCCTGGCTGATCGACAGCGTGCAGCGTGCAAGCAGTTCGGGGAAATCGGGACGTGCCCGTTCCACGATGACGCCGGTGGGCGCGGAGGTGCGGAGAGCCTGGAACTCGGCCTCAGGGATGTCGGGACCGGCGAGCAGGCGCCAGGGGATGCCGGCAAGCGCCGTCAGCGGGCGGGCTTCGATCGCGGCGCGCAACAGGGGGAGACCGACGGCTCCTCCCCCGACCGAGACGACGACTTCGCCGTGGCCGTCGCCGTGCGGTGCTGCGGGTTTGCGCGCCGGGGCGACATAGCCGGTGTAGCGGATCAGGTCGCGGATGGTATCGGCCGGCGGGAAAGTGGTCTCGAACGGCACCAGTTCGGGATCGCCGTGGACCAGCACGAGGTCGAGATGACGGCGGGCGATGTCGGCCATCTCCGCTTCGCGCGCCGGGTTGTCCTTGGCGACCAGGATGTCGCGGACCGATGCGGCGACGAGGGGACGGGACGGCCACCGGTTCAGGCCATCGAGCAGGGGGAGGAGTTCGAAGCGGAATTGACGGCGGCCGAAGGGATAGGTTTCCAGCAGCAGGATATCGGGACGGACCTTTTCGGCGAGCGCCAGCAGGGCGGTACGGCGGTGTTCCTTCCAGGTGTCGTCGAGCGGACGGCCGCCGTCGGTCACCAGGAGCTTGAAACTCTTGTCGGCGGCACGGGCGGGGGGGAGTTGCACCACGCGGGCATCGCCGTAACCGACACCGGCGACGGGGAAGCCGCCGGACGCCACCGTGACGTCCAGCCCGGCCTCGGCCATGGCGCGGGCGATCAGCGCCGCCCGGCGGACATGGCCGATGCCGAGAAGATGCTGGACCCAGATCAGAGCCTTCATGAGGGTAGCCGGGCGATGATTACGCCCCCCGACCCGTCGTCAGGTATACGCAAATGTCATCATTCCTGTTCGTGGCGTTAACTTAAACCGAAAGAGGAAGGCGTTTAATTGGCCAGCGATGTTGACTGGTGAAGATGCTGATGCCGTAGGTCGGTCTAAAGCGAAGCGGCAGCCGGCATAGACGCGCCTGCTTGTCGGCTGCCGCTTCGCTCTACACCGACCTACGAAGCGAGAGTTGGCGGCTATGGAATCGACTCCTGATGATGGAAAGAGGGAAGAAGGCAGTATATAGGAATTTAATCAAATTTCCAAACCTATGTTCAACTCGGCGACGGTCGGTGTGCCGTCGGGCAGCAGGGTGAAGCGGTGGGCGCAGCCGTCGAGGAGCTTGTGGGCCGGCTTGTCCGTCATGTCCCAACCCGTGGCGAGCGCATAGATTGCGCGGATTACGCCCTTATGGGCAACCGCTCCGGTCGGGTGAGACCGGTTGGCGGTTTCGGTAAGCCAGGGGCGCAGACGGTCCTGGACGTCGCGCGGGCTCTCGCCCTCGGGTGCGCGGAAATCGAGGCCACGGGCCTCCCATGCGGCCATCAGGTCGCCTAGCTCCGCCCGCAGGTCCGTCAGCGTGCGGCCCTCCCAGGTTCCCCAGTCTGTTTCCACGAGGCGGGCGTCGAAGGTCGGGTCCAATCCCAGCAAGCGCGCGGTCCCGGCGCAGCGGGACAGGGGGCTGGCGACCCATGTTCTGTCGCGCAGGTGATTGGGCAGGACCCAGGTACGGACGACGGCTTCACCTTCCGGCGACAGGGGAATGTCGGTACGGCCCTGGATCAGGCCTTCGGTGTTCCAGGCGGTCGGACCGTGGCGAAGGATCAGGAGGTCGGTCATCGGGAACCCGCTATCTGTTTCAGGAGCGCGTCGAGCGTACGGGACGCGCCCGCGAAGCCGTGTTCCGCCGCGGCGATCCGTGCCGCGGCAGCTGCCATGGCGGCACGGCGCGTCCGATCCGTCAATAGCGTTGCGACCGCTTCGGCAAAGGCTGTTTCGTCGCCGATGGGTGTCAGCAGTCCGGTGACGCCGTCGTATACGATATCAGGAACGCCGCCGGTCCGGCCGGCGACGACGGGAAGGCCGGCGGCCTGGGCTTCCAGCAGGGCCATGCCGTAGGCCTCGTTGATGGCAGGCCAGACCATCAGGTCGGCGGCGGCGTAGCACGCGGCAAGCCGGTCGGGCGGCAGGGCGCCGAGGAAGCGGATGCGGCCGGGCGGGAGGGTGCCGAAGCTTTCCTCGACGCAAGTGCGCCGGGGACCGTCGCCGACGACCAGCAAGCGCCAGTCATGGCAGCCCAGCCGCTCCAGCGCCCGGGCTAGGATGCGGAAGGAGCGCTGCTTGTCCCCGCCGCGCATCATGCCGACCGCAAGCAGCCAGGGAGCGTCGGTGTTCAAGTCGAGGGAGTGGGCGAGGCCGGCGCGGTCGGCGGCGCGGTCACGGTGTGCGGGTTGCTCGACGAAAGGGCGCAGCACCGACAGACGGTCGGGCGATGTCAGCAGCGGACGGAGGCATTCGGTATCGGCCGTCGTCAGGGAGATCACGGCATCGGCTTGGGCGATGGCTTGCGCCGCCGCCCTGTGGCCGAGGTCGAAGCGTCCTCCCGCCTGCTTGGGCGCGTAGGAGGCTTCCGCGATCACGTAGGGGATGCCGAGGGACCGGCTGACGGCCGGGCCGAGCCAGTCCGGGGCCTTATGGTAGAGATGGTAGGTGAACCACAGGTCGGGGGGCTCTTTGCGGAGACGCCGGGCCAAGCGGCCGGCGAGGCGGCAGCCCAGGGCGCCCAGGCGTTCGTGGCGGTTGGGGCTGACACCGTCGTCCCAGCTTCGGAAGCCGCTCGCCAGGGAGACGTCATGGCCGGCATGCTCGAGCGCCGCGATCAGCAGCCGCGCCATCCGGCGGTCGCCCGAAGGCGTCGGGTGGTTCGGTGGCTTCAAAGGCGCGTAGAAGGCTATCCGCATGATGGTTTGGGGTCAGGCCCCGGTCTCTTCGGGGCGGCTTATTCCCACACCGTTACTTATCCCCTCTCCCTCCGGGAGAGGGTCAGGGTGAGGTGCTTGCATGGCAGGGGACTTGGCAGTCGCGCTTCCCCTAACCCCGACCCTCTCCCGGAGGGAGAGGGGGAAGAGTTCGGGTTGACTCAGTAACCTCGCCAGCCGGTCCAGCCCGGCTTCGGCGCTGAAATGCGAGCGGACCCGTTCCCGTCCGGCGGCGGCCAGCCGGGTGCGGGTTGCCGGATCGCGGGCCAGGGATACCAGCGCTTCCGCCAGTCCAGGCGCATCGCCGGGATCGACCAGGACGCCGGTTTCGCCCTCCACGATCAGTTCGGGGATGGCGGCCATCCGGGTGGCGGCGACGGGCAGGCCCATGATCTGGGCTTCCATCAGGACGTTGGGCAGCCCGTCGCGGTCGCCGTCGCTGGCCATGCGGCTGGGCAGGAAGAACAGGTCGGCGGCGATCAGGTTGGCGATCACGACGTCCTGCGGCTGGGCGCCCAGCCAATCGATGCGGTCGCTCAGCCCGAGCCGTTCGGCTTCGGCCTTCAGCGCCTTCAGCCCGGCGCCGCCGCCGATATGGACCCAGCGCCAGGACAGGTCCGGCGGCAGCAGGGCCAATGCTGCCAGCGCCACGTCGAAGCCCTTCTTTTCCACCGCCCGGCCGACCGACAGAAGGATCAGCGGGTCGGCGGGATCGCTGCCGGTACGGGGAGGACGCGATGCGGGCGGTGGCGGGAAGCGGCCGAACTCCAGTCCGTGGTAGAGCAGTTCCATCCGCTCGCGGACCGGCGCCAGACCGGCCAGATGCGCGTGGCCCATGCGGGTGCAGGTGACGCCCCAGCGGGCATCGGCCAGCTTCTCGCGCTTTTCCCACTCCGGGATGGTCCAGATGTCCTTGGCGTGTGCTGAAAAGCTCCAGGGCAGCCCCGTCAGCAGGGCCGCGTAGCGGGCGACGCTGGAGGGTGTGTGGAGGAAGTGGGAGTAGATCCGCTTGGTATCGGGCGGCAGTTCCGACGCCAGCACCATGGCCTGGCCGAACCGGCGGACCCGGTTGCGCGTGCGGTCGCGCGCCAGATCCTTCAGCCAGATCCCGCGGGCATGATTCCAGCCGGGCAGGCGCCGGGTGGTCTTCAGCGCGCGGGCGACCCGTGCCGGCTCGTCATGGAGGTATTCCGGCAGGTAGGTGACCGGCGCCTTGAGCTGGGCGTGCAGCGCGTGGGTGGCCTTGTCGGTCGGATGGCGGAGCGAGAACAGGTTCAGCGTCAGGCCGCGCCGTTCCAGCCCGACCAGTTCCTGTGCGATGAAGGTTTCCGATAGCCGGGGCCACCCCTTCAGGATGACGCAGATCGAATTTTCCGAGACGTGCAACGGTCAGGCCCGCCGGCGGAACAGGGTGCGGCGCGCCGGGCGCCGCGGTTCCGACAGGTGCCGTTCGGCCAGCCGGTTGACGTTTTCCAGCCCGTCGAGCAGACCGGGGATGATCACGTCGCTGGGCGCCTGCTGCTGCGGCAACTGGCGCAGCGCGGTCGCCATGGCATGGGCGTCGCGGACGCCGTCGTCGGGCAGCATGCTGACCAGACCAAGCTCCTGCGCCCGGCTGGCGCGGATGAACTGTTCCAGCCTGGGCACCATGCGCGGCACGATCAGCGCCTTCTTGTCGAACGACAGGATCTCGCAGAAGGTGTTGTAGCCGCCCATCGCGACGACGCCCGACGCCTTGGCCATCAGGCTTTCGAGCTGGGATTCGAATGTCAGCGCCTCGACCATCGGCAGCGCCGCCGCCCGCGTCATGAATTCGTTCTGAAGCTCGCGGTTCATGAAGGGGCCGAGCACGATCAGGGCGCGATGGGGCAGCTTGCGGTCGGCCTCATAGGCGCGCAGCACCCAGTCGACCATCTCCTCCCCGTCGCCGCCGCCGCCCGGAGTCACCAGGATGAACGGATCGTCGGGCATGTCCGGGCGGTCGGCATGGGCTGACTCGCTGCGTTCCAGATAGCCGGTATAGACCATCTTCCTGCGGACCGAGGGCGGCACCTTGATGCCTTCGAGCGGATCGCAGATCTGCGGCAGGCCATAGACCCATAGCTCGTCGTATAGCTTGTCGAGGGCGGGGAGCACTTTCTTGCGCTCCCATTCCGGGGCCAGCGCCGAAGGCTCGTCCATCACGTCGCGCAACCCCAGGACGAGCGGCGTGCCGCGCGCTTTCAGCATCTGCAGGGTTTCCAGGACCTCGCCGCGCAGGCCGAGCGGTTCCTTGTCCACGATGAACAGATCGGGATCGAAGATTTCCGCCGTGTGGCGGATGATCGAAGCCCGCATCGCCAGCATCTCGTCGATGTCGATATGCAGGTTGAGCGAGGTATACTCGCCGTTCCGCAGCTTGATGACGCCGGGGATGCGGACGAAATCGACCCGGCTGCGGAAATCGAAGCTGCCGATGATCGGCGAACCCGACAGGATCAGGACCGACAGGTCCTTATGGCGCTCGACCAGCGCATGGGCGATCGTCCGGCAACGGCGCAGATGACCAAGACCGAAGGTGTCGTGGCTGTAGATCAGCACGCGACTGTGCTCGCGGCCCTGAACGGTGCGGTTGCTCATGCGCGGTCACTCATCGCGTCATCCTCGGCATCCTGTCGAGCTTCCGGACGTTCCGCCGCTTGGCTGACTCCGAAGCGCTTAGGGATCAATGCTAACGTCAGTCTCTAGCAGAATACCTGGGTATCGACCATGTGAATTGCCGGGTGCCAATCCATCAGGTACTCTTGTTTCCACTTTTTCCCCGCCCTGACGATTCGGGCTGGGCCATCGTTTCGGATATCAGAGGTATGGAAAAGAGCATCTTTCGCTTCGTGCTGCGATATAGTACGCGGCAGCAGGTGGTGATTCTGCTGCTCACCTTATCTTCATTTCCATTTCTTTACTATTCTCTTGAACTGCCTAAGCAGATCGTCAACGACGCCATCGGCGGCCAGAATTTTCCTAAGGAATTCTTCGGCTTTCAGTTCGATCAGGTGCCGTATCTCATTCTGCTGTCACTTTTGTTTTTGACCCTGGTGGTCGTCAACGGAGCTTTCAAGTTCCGCATCAACACGCTCAAGGGGCGGCTGGGCGAGCGGATGCTGCGCCGGCTGCGCTATGAGCTTTACGCGCGCGTGATCCGTTTCCCGCTGCCGCGCTTCCGCAAGGTCAGCCAGGGCGAAATCATCCCGATGATTACGGCGGAGGTCGAACCGCTGGGCGGCTTCATCGGCGACTCGATAGCCCTGCCGGTGTTTCAGGGCGGCACGCTGCTGGTCTACCTTACCTTCATCTTCATGCAGGACCCTATCCTGGGAGCGGCGGCAGTTTCCCTTTATCCGTTCCAGGGATGGCTGATCCCGCGGCTTCAGCGCAAGGTCAACCAGCTCGGCAAGCAGCGTGTCCGGGCGATGCGCCAGATCTCCGACCGGATCGGCGAGTCGGTGTCCGGCATGCCCGAAATCCATGCCCATGATACATCCGCCTGGCATCTGGCCGATCTCTCCCATCGCTACGGCGATGTCTACGATATCCGCTTCGAGATCTTTCAGCGCAAGTTCTTTATCAAGTTTCTCAATAACTTCATAAATCAGCTGACGCCCTTCTTCTTTTATCTGATCGGCGGATACCTGGTGATCAAGGGCAGCATCAGCTTCGGCTCTCTCGTGGCGGTGCTGGCGGCTTACAAGGATCTGGCCGGTCCCTGGAAGGAGCTGCTCGACTATTATCAGATGAAAGAGGACATCCGGATCAAGTACGAGCAGGTGATCGAGCAGTTCGACCTGCCGGAACTGATGCCGGCGGCGCTGATCGCGGCGGATGCCGATCCGGGGCAGCGGCTGACCGGCGCCATGGTGTTCAGCAACGTCTCGTTCGGCGAGGAAACCGGTCCCAAGATCCTGGACAATGTGAGCTGTACGCTGCCGCTGGACGCCCATACCGCCATCGTCGGCGGCCCCGGACGCGACGAGTTCGCCATGCTGGTGGCTCGCCTGCTGATGCCGACGGGCGGACGCATCCGGGTCGGCGACAAGGACCTGTCCCAGTTGCCGGAGGCGGTCACCGGCCGGCGGATCGCCTATGTCGGGCAGACCAGCTACATGTTCACCGCCAGCCTGCGCGACAACCTGTATTATGGGCTGCGCCACCGGCCGCTGAAGCCGTCGGAACTGGACGAGCGCGCCCAGGCCGAATGGAAGCGCCGCGCCCATGAATCCAAGGAGGCCGGCAACACCGACTTCCCGCTCGACGCCGACTGGATCGACTACCAGGCGGCCGGATGCGACGGGCCGGATGCGCTGCGCCGGCGTACCATGGACGTGCTGGCCATGGTTGACCTTTCGGACGATGTCTACGGCCTTGGGTTGAACGGGACGCTGAACAGTGCGAACTGCGGCGATGTGGTGGACCGCATCCTGGAGGCGCGGGCGGCGCTGCGGGCGGAGTTGGCCCAGCCGTCGATGCGGTCGCTGGTGGAGGTCTGGAACCCGGAACGGTACAACAACAACGCCACCGTGGCCGAAAACCTGCTGTTCGGCAGTCCGGTCGGGCCTGTTTTCGCGATCGACAGCATGGCGGAGAACACCTACGTGCTGGAAGTGCTGGAAAAGGTTGGCATGACCGGCGATTTCCTGGACATGGGCGTTCAGGTGGCGCGGACCATGATCGAGCTGTTCGCCGACCTGCCGCCGGGCCATCAGTTCTTCGAACAGTTCAGCTTCATCAGTTCGGAAGACCTGCCGGACTTCCAGCCGATCGTGACGAAGGCCGACAAGGACGGCCTGGACAGCCTGAAGCCGGAGGAAAAGCGCCGGCTGATGGCGCTGCCGTTCAAGCTGATACCGGCCCGGCACCGCCTGGGCCTGATGAATCCCGACCTGGAGCGGCGGCTGCTGGAAGCCCGCCAGGTCTTTGCCCGCGACCTGCCCGACGCCCTGCGCGGCTGCGTCGAGTTCTTCGTGGAGGACGCGTACAACGCGGCATCGACCATCCAGGACAACATCCTGTTCGGGAAGGTCGCGTATGGGCAGGCGCAGGTCGGCGGCAAGGTCGGGCGGCTGATGGCGCAGGTGATCGACGAACTGGGCCTGCGCGAGACCATTCAGGAGATCGGCATGGACCACTATGTCGGCGTCGCCGGGTCGCGCCTGTCCAGGGCGCAGCGGCAGAAGGTGGCGCTGGCGCGCGGCATCCTGAAGAACCCCGACCTGCTGGTGATCAACGAGGCAACCGCCGGTCTGGACGGCGCCAGCCAGAGCCAGATCCACAACGCGATCCTGGAGGAACGCCAGGGACGCGGGGTGGTCTGGGTGTTGCATAGGCCAAGCATCGCCCGGCGGTTCGACCAGACCCTTGTGCTGCGCGGTGGGCAGCTTGCCGAGCACGGCAGTTATCAGGATCTGGACAAGCCGGGTACAGTCATGCACGAGTTGCTGGCGGCCGAGTGACGTGTAACGGCGGGATACGCCATGGAGCCGAACAGCAAGTGTGCGGCATGAACGCACCGTAACAGGAGACGCCGACGTGAGCCTTGCCGAAGAAGTCGAGCTGCTGCGCAGGATACCCATGTTCGCCAACGTGGAGGTCAGCAAGCTGAAGCTGCTGGCCTTTACCAGCGAGCGGGTCTCTTTTCATGCGGGCGACGTCCTGTTCCAACAGAACGAAATGGGCAGCAGCGCGTTCATCATCGTGTCCGGGGAAGCCGACGTGACGGTCGATACGCCGGGCGGTCCCCTGGTCGTGGCCCATGTCGGCCGCAACGACTTCATCGGCGAGATCGCGATCCTATGCGATGTGCCGCGTACGGCCAGCGTCGTGGCGCGGACCGACATGACGACGTTGTGCATATCGAAGGACCTGTTCTTCCGCATGGTCACGGAGTTTCCCCAGATGGCGGTCGAGATCATGCGCGTGCTGGCGCAGCGGCTGGAGAACACGACCCGGCAGTTGCAGGAAGCTGTTTCCAGCGGCAAGCCGGCGTGATCGCCGTCACGGATTCGATATCGTGGATTTTTGAAGAAGGGGTTTCATGAGCCGGTTGGACAGTTTCATCAGGCGCGTCACCGCCCAGCGCGATTGCCTGAACGCCGCGGCCGTGCTGGTCCGCGACCTGCCCGGCCCGGTGCTGGAGTTCGGCCTTGGCAATGGCCGGACCTACGATCACCTGCGTTCGCTGCTGCCGGACCGGCGGATCTTCGTGTTCGAGCGGCAGGTCGCGGCGCATCCGGACTGCATTCCGCCGGACGAGTGCCTGCTGCTGGGCGATCTTCACGAAACCCTGGACGGGGCGGCGGCCGTGATAGGCGCACCGGCGGTTCTGGCCCATGTCGATATCGGCTCGGGCAATCCCGCCGCCAATGCGGAACTGGCCGCCTTCCTGGCGCCGCGCCTGCACAAGCTGATGGCGCCGGGCGGGATCGTCGTCAGCGACCAGGACCTTGGTATCGCCGAGTGGGAGCCGGTGGCGCTGCCGCCGGGGGTGCGGCAGGGGCGCTATTTCATGCGGCGGGTCTGACTACCGCTTATTGTATAAGCGCCGTTGACCAAAGCCAGAAGTCTGCTCTCATCGAATTTTAATAAACGTCCCTAGTATACTAACGGATAAGCGAGTGCCGGGTTGTGCGCCAGGCAAGAAATCCGTTGGGAGGGACAATCAATGGCGGACGGGTCATTCCTGCTACCGACGCGGACCTTGACGGCCGAAACCGAGGCCGCGATCGGCGAGCTGGCGCGGGAAGTCGGCAGCCTTGGCGTGGCTTTCGCCGACGTGGCCGGACATGTCGAGGATGTCAGCGGCCGCATCTCCCATCAGGTTTCCGTCCTGGACGAGTTGCGCGGCGAAGCCGCCGCCATGTCCGCCGGGACGGGCAACGTCAACGCCGCGGCGGCCGCGGCGCGCGCGGTGACCGCCAAGGCGCAGGATCAGGTGGCGTTGGGCCGCGGGCAGGTGGACAATGCCCTGTCCGGTCTGCGCACCCTGACCGAGGACGTGACGGCGATCGAGAAGCAGTCGGGCGACTTGACCGAAGCGCTCAACCGCGTCGGCCGGGTCGCGAACGAGATCAGCGCCATCGCCAAGCAGACCAACCTGCTGGCTCTCAACGCGACGATCGAGGCGGCGCGGGCGGGCGAGGCCGGGCGTGGTTTCGCGGTCGTGGCCCACGAAGTAAAGGCGCTGGCCGGCAAGACTGCGTCGGCGACCCAGGAGATCGATTCGACCCTGCGCTACCTGACGGAACAGGTGAAGGCGCTGGCGGCGCGCGGCACCGGGGCCGCCGTGAAGGCTTCGGCCGTCGGCCACGACGCCAACCGGCTGGGCGAGCTGATGGTGACGCTGGCCGACGCCATCGGCGACGTCGACCAGCAGCAGGACCGGATCGAGGATGCGGCGGGGGAGATCGCCGCCAGCATCGGCACGGTCGAGCGGCGCATCGTCGATCTTTCCTCTGCCGTCACGCAGTCCAGCGGCAACCTGAACCACGCGCGCGACCGGCTGAACGGCCTGCTGGCTTCCAGCGAGAAGCTGATCGGCTTGTCGACCCGGCTGGATGTGGAGACGGTCGATACGCCGTTCATCCGCGCCGTTCAGGAGAACGCGGCGCGCGTCACGGCGATCCTGGAGCAGGCGATCGACGCGGGCACGCTGACGATGGAAGCGCTGTTCGACGAGACCTACAAGCCGGTGCCGGGCACGTCTCCCGAGCAATGCGTCACCCGCTTCAGCGATACGGCGGAC
>NZ_JCACHA010000687.1:0-12127 GCF_059503625.1 Skermanella sp. | reverse complement strand
CCCGTTCTATCAGATCATGATTTGGATTGGATTAGGAGGGGGGTTCTATTTGCGATAGGAGTTGGGCCGAAACTTGACTCTATAGAGAAGAGCTTTGCTCGTTTGTTTCAATTTCCACCTTGACACTTTTCACTATTGGGTCTAACTCTATCATGTACCCGCTCTGCCATCGGCATCGGGCTTTGAGACTGGCCTCTTCGGGAGGGCAGCCGCTCTAGCATAGGCGATAACAAGCCACAGCTAGAGCGTTAGCTTATGGGGCGGCGCAGCTATGCGCCGCTCTTTTTCTATTTCTGCCTTGAAAACCCGATCCGAGACGATGCCGAAGTTTGCGTCTTCCGATCCTTGACTTGGCAAGATCAAGGTTCAGCATAGCCCAAGGCGCGGACGTTCAGGCCGCCGGTCCTGGGATCGCGGGAGAAGAACAGGCCGCCCTGCCGGCCCGATCGGGAGGGCAGGTAGTCGAGGCGAAGTTCGGCGGATTCCACGGTCCCGTCGGGCGCCGTGAACTCGCCGCCGACCGTGACTTCGGAGGCGGCGCTGCCGCCCTCGTTGAAGGCGCTGATCTGGACCAGCCAGCCGTTCCGCTGCTCGATCACGCGAACGACTTCGACCCGGATATCGGGAGGAGAGTCGCCGTTGACCATGCCGGTCCACACCAGGAAACCGATGGCTCCGGCCACCATCAGCGCTCCGATGCTGCCCAGTAGCCATTCCAGAGCGGGGATTTCCGTACGCCCGGTATCGCTGCTTCCGTTCATGGATCGGTTCACAGGATCAGGCGGGCGGCCGCGGCGCCCAATGCTGCGGGGAAACCCAGCACCAGGGTCACCTTGACCAGCTCCAGCAACCCTAGACCGTCGGTGCGGCCGAAGGTCCACAGCACATAGAGGCTGATCAGCAGGGACAGGGCGTAGGCGACCATCGTCAGGCGCAGGAATTCGCTGGTGAAGGGAACGTCCTCCCCCCGCCGCGTCGTGCCCCTGAACTCGACGGCATAGACGAAGGCGTGCATCAGCAGGAGGGAGGCGGCGACAAGGGCGATCGCATGCCATTCCGTCATCATCAGCCCGATCAGGACCATCTCGTCGGTCGGGGCGACATTGAAGGCCATGAACATGGCGCCGATGCCGGCCAGGAACAGTTCGCCTGCGTAGGTGTCGCGCCGCGCCTCCTCGACCTCCTCGTCCGGATCGCCATCTCCGGAGTCCTCATCGTCGCCGCGCGCGCCCAGCTGGCTGCGCGCCAGCATGGCGCCGATGGCGCCGGGTATGGCCTGGAGCACGACCTTTCCGACCAGTTCGTCGGGCGAGTTGCCGGCCTGAAGGACGTGAAGCAGGGCCAGGACGAGGGCGGAAGCGATGAAGCCCACGGCCAGTGCGGCAAAGGCATCAAGGGTGAGGTCCAGCGGGCCGTCGGCGCGCTCGAACCCGGCGTAGTGGGACAGCACGGCCAGGACGGGAACGGTCAGAACCAGGAACAGGACCAGCCGGAAGCGGTCCATGTAGAAGCCCAGCCACCACATCTCCATCGTCATCATCAGCGGCAACGAGAAGACGATAGCCCCGCCGAACGCCCGCGCGCTGGCGATCGCGAAATCCCTGTTGGCCTTCCGGTCCCATATCATGCCGGCAGATGGCAAGATCTCCCGCTCCCCATGCAGACGCTCCTCGTGATGGAAAGCGCGCTTCGGCAGCCGGGTTCCCCATACCCGTATTGGGTAGTCCAGATTTTCTAGACAGGTTCCAGCAAACTCGACTATGCGGCGGTGCTAAACATGCCGCCGAGGAGGGACGCGCCGAGGCAAACGCTGGGATCATGCCGATTTTTCTACCCCTTTCGAAAGTGGCACGAGGCTTGCTGATATAGGATGCATCGGCGGAACGAGACGGACTGCCGACCAAGTTCAAACAAACCCTTGATCAGCGGAGAGCATCATGACCAACAACATCGGCGTCGAGCAGAGCGGCAAGTCGGGTGGTGACGCGTTCGGCCACTCCACCTCGGGCTCCTCGGCTCTCGGCGGCGCCGGCCTCGGCAGCGCCTCGGCCTTCGGCGGCTACGGCGGCGGTTCGGCCGGCGCGGAAGCCTCGGGCTTCGGCGGCGACGCCGGCTCCAACTCGGGCGCCCAGGGCGCGCTGGGCGGCGACGTCAGCGACAACACCTCGATCGGCTCGATCACGATCAACTCCTGATCACGATCGGGTCCGGGCCTGGCCCGGATCATGAAGAAGGCGCGGCACCCGGTCGGGGGCCGCGCCTTTTTCCGTTGTTTTTCCCGCTGTGCCGCGTCCCGCAGTTACGGGCTGTGGCTGTGGGCCGCCGTGTCCTCCGGACCGCGCGGACGCGCTCCCGCCTTATCGAAGCCGCGCCGGATCGAGTAGAAGATGAACGCCACCGCGAGCGCGAAAACGATCAGCCCAAGGGAATAGAAAGTGCTGTCGGTCGCCCGCGACGCCACGAACAGCCCCAGGATGCCGATCACACCGACTATGCCGTTCGCGATCCATGTTCCGATTTGATCCATCATCCGCTCCTTTTGGTCTTTTCCGCTGGTCTGCCGATATGGGCAAGGCCGCATGACGCCGCCCGCCAAGCCGATCTTCTAATAGGGAAATACGGCGCGCCGTGCAATCACCCGCCCGATATCCCGGAGACAGACAGGACGGCCGGTAGTTCCATGACGAAGGACGTTCCCCGGCCACTGGTTTCCGCCAAGCGGATGTCGCCGCCATGGGTGCGGGCGACTTCGCGCGCGATGGCGAGGCCGAGGCCGGTGCCTCCGGCACGGGCGGAACCGGCGAAGGGCAGGAACAGGTTTTCCCGCGCGCGGGGCGGCAGTCCGGGACCGTTATCGGTGACGGTGAGTTCCAGCCGGTCGCCCTCGCCGCTGCCGGCGGAGACGGTGATTTCGGTGGCGCCTGCCTCCAGCGCGTTGCGGCCCAGGTTGATCAGGGCGCGCGACAGCTGCTCGCGGTCGGCTTCCACGATCACGCCGTCGCCGACGCGGTTGATCCAGCGGACGCCGGCATCCCCGGCACGCGGCGTCAGTTCGGTCCCGACCTCGTCCACCAGCTCGGCCAGCGGAATCCGGGAACGGCGGAGCGGCAGCACGCCGTCGCGGGAATAGGCCAGCGTCTGGCTGCACAGCTCGACCGCGCGGTCGATCGACTGCATCAGGCGGGGGGTCACGCGGCGAACCTCCGGATCGTCGCTCGACGCGAGACGTTCGGACACCAGGGCCGCGGTGGACAGGATGTTGCGGAGGTCGTGGTTGATCTTGGTGACCGCCGTGCCGAGCGCGGCCAGCCGTTCCTTCTGCCGGAGCGCCGCGCGGAGGCTGGCCTGCATGTCGATCAGCTCGCGCTGGGCCATGCCGATCTCGTCGGCGCGGGACGTGTGCGGCAGGGTCGCGGCAGGGTCCTCGGGGTCGCGGCGGAAAGCCATCATGCTGGCGGTGATCCGCCGCATCGGGCGGACCATCAGGGCATTGAGGCTGAGGAAGACGAGGCCGGCGGTGATCAGCGATATCATCACCGACAGCAGCAGGATGCGGCCGGCGAAATCGATGATGTCGGCGCGGAGCGGCGCCTCGTCGAGCACCAGCTCGACGGTGGCGCGGGAGTCCTTGGGCGAGGCTCCGACGATCTTGATCACCCGGTCGTCATGCCGGACCAGCACGCGGAGCGCGTCGCCGACCAGGTCGAACCACATGGACCGGCGCAGGTCGTAGGTTTGGGCGGCCGGCGGCACGGCCGAGACGCCGAGCATGTAGATGCGTTCGTCCGGCATCACCAGATCGACGGCGTAGGCGCCGACATGGGCCAGCAGTTTCTGCTCGAGTTCCCGCGTCACCATCTGGTCGGGCGCCGCCTCGATCGTCAGCGCCGCCAGATGACCGGCGGCCATTCGGCCTTCCAGCCAGGACTCGCGGAATCGTGCGACCGACGGCGCGAAGATCAGCACTTCGGCCAGCATGACGAATAGAACGGTCATCACCAGCAGCTTGGCCGACAGGCTGCCGCGAAGGCTGCGCGATTTCATGGGTTTGGCCGGCGATCCGCTCCGTTGGACAGGCGGACAGCTTATACCGGTATAGCGCGCAAAATGAACCGGGTTAGCACCGGGGCGATGCTGTTTCAGCCGAACCAGGACAGGAAGCGAACGAGGCCCCGGGTCCGGCCGCTGAACAGCTTGGGCGTGTAGAAGGATCCGGCTGCCCGCTTGCCGGCCTCCCCCAGCGTCGGATAAGGGGCGATCATCGATGCGATGGCCCCGATCTTCAGCTTCTGCGAAATGGCGAGGCACCAGACCTGGATCAATTCCCCGGCATGGGGACCGACGATGGAGGCGCCGAGAATGCGTCCGTTCGGCAGGGTCAGCACCTTGACCTTGCCCTCGGTCTCCCGCTCCGCCTGGGCGCGGTCGTTCTCATCGAAGTTCCAGGTGAGGACGCGGATATCCTTGTGCGATTCACGCGCCTCGGATTCGGTCAGGCCGACATGGGCCAGTTCCGGATCGGTATAGGTCACCCAAGGCAGCGCCGAGTAATCGACCTTGGCCGGCAGGCGGAACAGCGCGTTCCGGATCACGATGCCGGCATGGTAGCCGGCGATGTGGGTGAACTGCGGTCCGCCGGCAACGTCGCCGACCGCGAAGACGCGGCGGTTGGTGGTGCGGAGACGGGCGTCGGTCGTGACGCCCTTGGAAGAAAACTCGATCCCGGCGGCTTCGAGGCCGAGACCGTCGACATTGGCTTGGCGGCCGGCTGCCACCAGCAGGTCGGAGCCTTCGATCCGGCTGCCGTCGGCAAGAACGGCGGCGATGCCGTTGCCGTGTCGTTCCACTCGAGCGATATCGGCGTCCTCGCGCAGACCGACGCCGTCGGCGACAAGGCGGTCGCGGACCACGGCGACGAGATCGGGGTCGTCCTTGGGCAGGATGCTGCCTTTCTGGAGGACGGTGACTTCGGCGCCGAGGCGGCGGTGCGCCTGCGCCATCTCCACCCCGATGGGACCGCCGCCGATCACGATCAGGTGCTCCGGCGCCGCTTTCCGCTCGAAGATCGTCTCGTTGGTCAGGAAGGGAACGTCGTCCAGGCCGGGGATGGGAGGATGGGAGGCGCGCGATCCAGTCGCCAGCACGAAGCGGCGGGCCTTGATCGCGGTGCCGCCGGCTTCCACCGTGTCGGGAGCGGTGAAGCGGGCGTCGGCCTGGATGACCTTGACCCCGAGACCCTCGAACCGCTCGACGGAATCGTTGGGCGCTATCGCGGCGATAACGCCGTGGATGTGGTCGTGGACCCGGCCGAAATCGATCTGCGGCTCATGACCGTTGACGCCGAACCGTCCGGCGTGGCGGACGGTATCGGCGGCCCTTCCCGCCGCAATCATCGATTTGGAAGGAACGCAGCCGTAGTTCAGGCAATCGCCGCCCATGGCGCCGCGCTCGATCAGCACGGTGGAGGCTCCCATCTGGGCGGCGCCGGCTGCGACCGACAGCCCGCCGGAACCGGCACCGATGACGCAGATGTCCGTTTCGATGGTTGCCATGGTCACGCCTTTCCCTTGAACTTCTTGTAGACCACCGGGATCAGGGCCAGGAGCGACAGGCCGATGATCGGCAGCAGGATTTCCGGTTCGAAGATGATCCGCAGGTCCGGGGTGCCGCCGGCGTCGAAGACGGCTCCCAGCCCGTTGCCGACGGACGCGTAGACGAAGCAGCCCGGAATGATGCCGACGAAGGTGCCGAGCGCATAGGTCGTCAGCGGCACGCCCAGGAAGGCCGGCACCAGATTGACCAGCCAGAACGGAAACAGCGGGACCAGCCGCAGGACCAGCAGATAGCTGAGGGCGTTTTCACGGAAGCCCGCTTCCAGACGGCCGATCCAGGGACCGGCACGGCGGCGCAGACCCTCGCCGAAGGCGGTACGGGCGGCGAGGAAGACGCCGACGGCCCCGACCGTCGCACCGATCACGACGAAGAGGCCGCCAAGCCAGGTTCCGAACAGAAAGCCGCCGGCGATGGTCAGGACCAAGGCGCCGGGGATCGAGAAGGCGACGGCCAGCGCGTAGACGGCCATGAAGGCGAGCGGCGCCGTTACCGGATGAGCATCGACGAAGCCCTTGAGGAAATCGCGGTTTTCCGCCAGCGCTCCGAAGCTGAGATAATGATGGAGGCCCAGAGCGAAGAAGGCCACGAGCCCGGCGGCGAGGGCCGCCAGGGGCAGGAAGCGTCCGGCGCTTCTCTTGTCCGTCGTTCGTTCGGTGGCGGCCATCGGGCATCCATTCTGCAATGACGAAAGCGTCCTGCCAGAGGTAGCATCGGGGCCGATCACCGGCCAGTCACCTTGCCGTGAGCTTTCCGTGCGCCTCCGGTTATCCAAGTCAACTGGATGAACCGCTACGGAGTTTCCCGATATGGCTGAGAAGAAGGAGCGCCGACGGACCGAAGTGGTCGAGCATGGCAATATCTGGTTCATCTACCGCCCCAAGGTCCGGGCGGAAGACGAGCCGGAACAGGATGTGGACGGCATCGGCGATGTCGAGCGCTTCCACATGGTGCTCCGGCCGGATGCCCGGTCAGGGGGTGCTGCCCGCTTCCGCCTGATGACGATCGGCGCCAAGCGGCTTCCCGATACCGGCGAGCATGAACGGAACTGGGGCTTCGTCGATCTGGTGGCAAAATCGGCCAGGCAGGTGACCGAGGCGCTGGGCGAGGATCATTATGACACGAAGACGCGCGGCGAGCGCGTACGTCCTGCCGCGCGCCCGGCCGGCGAAGGGGTGTACGTGCTGGCGCGGACGGGAAGCAAGATGCACCTGGCGTATGCGCTGGAGCTTCCCGACAAGCCGGGACCGGTCCAGAAGCAGCTCAACATCGAGCCGGAGGCGAGCTTCGCGCTCTCGATCAAGAACCCGGAGAAGGGATCGCCGCGCAATACCGGACTGGACAGCGCGGAAAAGGCCGATTACCCGGACAAGCTTCAGGAGGAATTTCGCGACCGCCGTTTCGCGACCGAAGACCCGCGCCTGCTGGACTACGAGGGCGCCCAGTTCATCCTGATCGGAGCCGGCAGCGACGTGAAGCGCGACCTTGGCATCGACCTGGAGCCGGAGGACGAGACCGAGGGGACGGCTGACATCTTCAAGCAGCTCCGGCTGTCCAAGGGCAAGCACGCGATCGAGCCGCTGCTGAAGGGCGAATGGCGCTGACGGGCTTGCGTGGGGTGGTGATAGGGAAGACCATAAGGCATGGCTGGAGATATCGTCATGCCAACGGCATCCTTATACGATATTGATTATTATGCATGGACACTTGAGCAGGCTGCCATCTTACGCGAGTTGACGCCTAAGCATCCCGACATGCCCCTCGACCATCTGCGGTTAGCCGATGAAGTCGAAGGCTTGGGAAAGAGCTGTCTGCGGGCGGTATTGGAACTTCATCAGCAGATCGTCACCCATCTGCTCAAGATCCAGTTCGCGGCGATCCGGACGCCGGTGCGGCACTGGCAGCGCGAGATCATAAACTTCCGGCTTCAATTGGCGGAAGACCTGACGCCGTCGCTGGAGCGGAAGCTGGTGGAGACGCTGCCGACGCGTTATGGCCTTGCCCGCAACCGCGCCATCGACGGGCTGGAATGCGATCAGCCGGATATCGCGGATATCCTGCCCCGCGACCTGCCCTATACCCTGGATCAGGTGCTGGGGCGCGGCGCCCACGCCGGCTGGCTGCCAGCCGAACCTGCGGATTTCACCGCTTCCCGCTGAAACTTCCGCTCAACTGCCGTTGACTCTCGGGCACCCTGCCCCTATACAGCGTGCTCGTTTTTCCAGTCCTTATGTTTCAACGGAGTGTGTCGTGAAACGCACGTACCAGCCGAGTAAGATCGTGCGCAAGCACCGGCACGGTTTTCGCGCCCGTATGGCTACCGTCGGTGGCCGCCGGGTTCTGTCCGCCCGCCGGGCCAAGGGCCGCAAGCGTCTGAGCGCTTAAGGTCAGATGCCGCCGGAATCGAGTGCGTCCGGCGTCGGGCGCCTCAAGCGGCGGCCGGAATTTCTGGCTGTAGCCGGTGCCCGCCGCAAGTGGGTAGCTCCCGGCCTGATCTTGCAAGCCCGCCGCCATGACGATCGCCAGCATCCCGATGCAGGCGAGGCGTCTTTGCGTGTGGGCTTCACGGCCAGCAAGAAGGTCGGCAACGCTGTAGCCCGTAACCGGGCGAAGCGCAGGCTGCGCGAACTCGCGCGGGAGATTCTGGCTGTCCACGGCTTGCCGGACAACGACTATGTGCTGATAGCGCGCGGCGAAACGCTGGTGCGCCCCTGGCCCGACCTGAAGCAGGATCTTACGACCTGTCTGAAGCGGCTGAAGGTCTGGCGCGCCGTGCCACCGCCGGCGGAGCCTTGACCCGGTGCGGCCTGATATGACCATATCTCCCGTGGCATGGCTGCTGCGCGCGATGGTTACGGCGTACCAGTGGACCTTGGCTCCGATTCTGGGCAACAACTGCCGTTTCGAACCAAGCTGTTCCAACTACGCTCTGGAAGCGCTATCTAAGCACGGCGCGATCCGTGGCGGCTTGCTGGCCGCCTGGCGAATCCTGCGGTGCAATCCGTGGGGCGGAGCGGGCTGGGACCCGGTACCGGATACCGGTCACCATAAGAACGATAATATTCATAACAGATGCGACCACGGCAGGGACTGACCAGGATCCATGACTGACCAGCGCAACCTCCTCGTGGCGATCCTGCTGTCGATCGTCATCCTGCTCGGATTTCAGTACTTCTACGAAATCCCGCGCATGGAACAGCGCAAGGCGGAACTGGCGCAGCAGCGCGCGGAAGAACAAGCCCGGCTGCCCGCTCCGACCACTCCGGACGGTGTCACCGCTCCCGGTTCGCCCGTTCCGATCCCTGGCGCCACGGCGCCGGCCATCGGCGCTCCGCGCGACCGCGCCGAGATCGTCGCCGCCGGCCAGCGCGTCAAGATCGACACGCCCCGCCTTCACGGCACCATCTCGACCGTCGGCGCCCGCGTCGACGACCTGACGCTGGCCGATTACCATGTGACGCCCGATCCGGGCAGTCCGGAAATCGTCCTGCTGTCGCCCGCCGGGACCAGCCAGCCCTACTACGCCGAATTCGGCTGGGTGCCGGCCGCCGAGACCAAGCAGCCGGTGCCGGGCCAGAACACGCAGTGGTCGGCCCCCGCCGATTCGCTGACGCCCGACCGCCCGGTCACGATGACCTGGGACAACGGCCAGGGACTGGTGTTCGAGAAGACCTTCACGGTCGATCAGAACTACCTGTTCACGGTTACCCAGCGGGTCCGCAACAACACCGGCGAGCCGGTGGCGATGGTCCCCTACGGCCTGATCTCCCGCCACGGCATTCCGCCGACGCTCGGCTACTATATCCTGCACGAAGGCCCGCTGGGCGTCTTCAACGGCACCCTGCACGAGCACAAGTACGGCGATATCAAGGAAGACGGCAACATCAGCTACCAGAGCACCGGTGGCTGGATGGGCATCACCGACAAGTATTGGCTGGTGTCGCTGGTTCCGGACCAGAACGCCGCGGTCGACGCACGGGTGCGTCATACGACCGCCAACGGGCAGGATCGTTTCCAGGTCGACTACACCGGTCAGGCCATCACCGTGGCTCCCGGCCAGAGCGCCGAGACGACCAACCGCCTGTTCGCCGGCGCCAAGCAGGTCAAGCTGCTGGACGCCTATGCCGAGCAGTACGGCATCAAGAATTTCGACCTCGCGATCGACTTCGGCTGGTTCTACTTCCTGACCAAGCCATTCTTCTACGCGCTCGATTTCCTCGGCACGCTGTTCGGCAACTTCGGCGTCGCGATCCTGGTGCTGACCGTCTTCGTCAAGGCGGCCTTCTTCCCCCTGGCCAACAAGTCCTACAAGGCCATGAGCAAGATGAAGGCCTTGCAGCCGGAGATGACCAAGATCCGCGAGCGGTTCGGCGACGACCGCCAGCGGATGAGCCAGGAGATGATGGCGCTGTACAAGCGCGAGAAGGCCAACCCGGTCAGCGGCTGCCTGCCGATCGTCATCCAGATCCCGGTGTTCTTCGCGCTCTACAAGGTGCTTTTCGTCACCATCGAGATGCGTCACGCACCGTTCTTCGGCTGGATCCACGATCTTTCCGCCCCCGATCCGACGACCATCTTCAACCTGTTCGGGCTGATCCCCTGGACGCCGCCGACCATGCTGCAACTCGGCGTCTGGCCGATCATCATGGGCATCACCATGTTCCTTCAGCAGAAGCTGAACCCGGCGCCGCCCGATCCGGTGCAGGCGAAGGTCTTCATGGCGCTGCCTTTCGTGTTCACCTTCATGCTGGCCAGCTTCCCGGCCGGTCTGGTGATCTACTGGGCCTGGAACAACTCGCTGTCGATCCTCCAGCAATGGCTGATCATGCGGCGAATGGGCGTCAAGGTCTAAGCCGGACCATTTACCGACAGCGCCGCCTCGGGAAACCGCGGCGGCGCTTGTCGTTTCAGCTTCTAGAGAGATGAGATCATGAGCGACAGCGTGACTGGCCAGATCATTCCGACACTGATGCCCGAACAGGACGAAGCCGGCATGGAGCGGGGCCGGCTGCTGTTCGCCCAGGAATGCAACTTCATCTGGGGCGCCGCCGATCAGGCCAACCTGCCGGAAGCGTCCCTGCCGGAGATCGCCTTCGCCGGCCGCTCCAATGTCGGCAAGTCCAGCCTCGTCAACGCGCTGACGGGGCGGAAGACGCTGGCCCGCACGTCGAACACGCCGGGCCGCACCCAGCAGCTCAACTTCTTCGATTTGGGCGGCAGGATGATCCTGGTCGATCTGCCCGGCTACGGCTATGCCAAGGAATCGAAGACCAAGGTCAACGCCTGGACGAAGCTGGTGAAGAACTATCTGCGCGGCCGGGTGACGCTGCGCCGGATCTGCCTGCTGATCGACGGCCGCCACGGGCTGAAGCCCAACGACATCGAGATCATGGACATGCTGGACAAGTCGGCCGTGCCGTACCAGATCGTCCTGACCAAGATGGACAAGGTCAAGAAGGCCGATCAGGCCGAAGTGCGGGAAAAGACCGCCGCAGGCCTGAAGAAGCACGCCGCCGCCCATCCGGAGGTCGCCTTCACCAGTGCGGAAGACGGGACCGGCGTCGCGGAACTCCGCGCCAGCCTGGCGACGCTGGCGGACTCCTGAGGCGGCTTTCGTTCCGTGGATTCGGAGTGTTGCGGTTGAATCACTTGCATTGGGAAACGCGTCTGTCGCAAAACCGGGCCTAGCAGGCATCGTCCCTTTGACTTAGAGTCCCGCGCCATGAGCGAACCGAACGACACCCCCGCCACGCCCCAGCTTACCCGCGAGGAATGGCTCGCCAAGGCCCGGACGCTGTCCGAAGCCCTTCCCTATATGCGCCGGTATTCCGGCCGTACATTCGTGATCAAGTACGGCGGTCACGCGATGGGCGACGAATCGCTGGGCGAGCTGTTCGCACGCGACGTCGTGCTGCTGAAGCAGGTCGGCATCAACCCCGTGGTCGTCCACGGCGGCGGGCCGCAGATCGGCGCGATGCTCAACCGGCTGAAGATCAACAGCTCGTTCGTCGATGGCCTGCGGGTGACGGACAAGGAAACGGTCGACATCGTCGAGATGGTCCTGTCCGGCTCGATCAACAAGCAGATCGTCTCCGCCATCAACAACCAGGGCGGCAAGGCCGTCGGTCTGTCCGGCAAGGACGCCAACCTGATCAGCGCCCGCAAGCTGCGCCGCACCCAGCGCGACACCGACAGCAACATCGAGAACATCCTCGACCTCGGTTTCGTCGGCGAGCCGTATCAGGTCAACCCTCAGATCCTCGAAACCTTCGAAAAGTCCGATATCATCCCGGTGATCGCCCCGATCGGGGTGGGACGCAACGGCGAGACATACAACATCAACGCCGACACCGCCGCCGGCGCCGTGGCGGCAGCACTAGGCGCCACCCGCCTGTTCCTGCTGACGGACGTCGCCGGCGTGCTGGACAAGCAGAAGAACCTGATCTCCGACATGTCGCTGGAAGACGCGCGCGGCTACATGACCGACGGCACGATCAGCGGCGGCATGATCCCGAAG
>NZ_JCACHA010000686.1:0-12255 GCF_059503625.1 Skermanella sp. | reverse complement strand
AGACGCCGACCGGGCAGGTGTTGCTGTGGCACTGCCGGACCATGATGCAGCCCATGGCGATCAGGCTGGCGGTGCCGACACCGTACTCCTCGGCGCCCAGCATGGCGGCGATGACGATGTCGCGGCCGGTCTTCAGGCCGCCGTCGGTGCGCAGCCGGACCCGGTGGCGCAGACGGTTCAGCGTCAGCACCTGATGGACCTCGCTCAGGCCCATCTCCCACGGCACGCCGGCATACTTGATCGAGGTCTGCGGGCTGGCGCCGGTGCCGCCGACATGGCCGGACACCAGGATCACGTCGGCGTTCGCCTTGGCGACACCGGCGGCGATGGTGCCGATGCCGGAGCGCGAGACCAGCTTGACGCAGACCTTGGCGTCCGGGTTGATCTGCTTCAGGTCATAGATGAGCTGGGCCAGATCCTCGATCGAGTAGATGTCGTGGTGCGGCGGCGGGCTGATCAGCATGACGCCGGGAGTGGAGTGGCGCAGCTTGGCGATCATCTCGGTGACCTTGAAGCCGGGCAGCTGCCCGCCTTCGCCGGGCTTGGCGCCCTGGGCCACCTTGATCTCGATCTCGCGGCACTGGTTCAGGTATTCGGCGGTGACGCCGAAGCGGCCCGACGCGATCTGCTTGATCGCGGAGTTCCAGTTGTCGCCGTTCTTGTCGGGCTTGAACCGCGCCGGGTCCTCGCCGCCCTCGCCGCTGTCGGACTTGGCGCCGATCCGGTTCATGGCGACGTTGAGCGTGCCGTGAGCTTCCGGCGACAGCGCGCCCAGCGACATGCCCGGCGTGATGAAGCGCTTGCGCAGCGACGTGATGCTCTCGACGTCGTCGAGCGGGATCGCCTCCCGCGTGGAGCGGAAGTCCAGCAGGTCGCGGAGCTGGATCGGGGCTCGCTTGTTGGTCGCTTCCGTGTACTTCTTGAAGGTCGGGTAGCTGTCGGTCGCCACCGCCTGCTGAAGCATGTGGATCAATCCTGCTTCCCAGGCGTGCCGCTCGCCGTTGCGGCGGTACTTGTAGAAGCCGCCGATCGGCAGGGCGATGATGTCCTCGGAATAGGCGATGGCGTGCTGTTCCAGCACCTTCTTCTGGATGCCGGCCAGGCCGATGCCGGAGATGCGGCTGACCATGCCGGGGAAGTGCTCTGCCACCAGCGCGCGGCTCAGGCCGACCGCTTCGAAGTTGCAGCCGCCCCGGTACGAGCTGATGATCGAGATGCCCATCTTGGACATGATCTTCAGCAGACCCTCGTCGATCGCCTTCTTGAAGCGGGACATGCACTGGTCGAGCGACAGGTCGCCGAACAGCCCGCGGCGGTGGCGGTCGGCGATCGCCTCCTGCGACAGGTAGGCGTTGACCGTCGTGGCGCCGACGCCGATCAGCACGGCAAAGTAGTGTACGTCCATGCACTCGGACGACCGTACGTTCAGCGACGTGAAGGTGCGGAGCTGCTGGCGGACGAGATGGGTATGGACGGCACCCGTCGCCAGGATCATCGGCATGGGCGCCCGGGCGCCGCTGACACGCTCGTCCGACAGGATGACGTGGGTGGCGCCGCCGCGGACGGCGTCCTCGGTTTCCTGACGGATGCGGCGCAGCGCGTCGCGCAGCGCGTTGGGACCGGCGCTGACGTCGAAGGTGCAGTCGATCTCCGCCGCCGTTTCACCCATGTAGCCGCGCATGGCGCGCAGCTCGGCCGTCGTCAGCACGGGGCTTTCCAGCTGGAGCAGGCGGCACTGGCCCGCATCCTCGTCCAGGATGTTGCCCAGGTTGCCCAGCCGGGTGCGCAGGCTCATGACGCGCCGTTCGCGCAAACTGTCGATCGGCGGGTTGGTGACCTGACTGAAGTTCTGGCGGAAGAAGTGGTGCAGGCCGCGATACTTGTCCGACAGCACGGCCATCGGGCTGTCGTCGCCCATCGAGCCGATCGCTTCCTTGGCCTCGTCCACCATGGGATGGAGGACCGTTTCCAGGTCTTCCATCGTGATGCCGACGGAAAGCTGGCGGCGGCGCAGCTCTTCCTTGGCGAGCACGGCGGGTTCCGCCGGCGCCGCCTTGACGAGGCTGTCCAGTTCCGTGATCTCGCCGACCCACTTGTCGTAGGGCTTCTGGGCGGCAAGGTAGTCCTTGATCTCGCGGTCGTGGTACAGCTTGCCTTCGGCAAGGTCCACCGCGATCATCTGTCCAGGCCCGAGCCGGCCCTTCTCGACGACCGTCGTCTCGTCCGTCTTCACCATGCCCGTTTCCGAACCGGCGATCAGCAGGCCGTCGTTGGTGATCGTGTAGCGCATCGGACGCAGGCCGTTGCGGTCCATGCCGCCGACGGCCCAGCGGCCGTCGGTCATCGCCAATGCCGCAGGTCCGTCCCACGGCTCCATCACGGCGTTGACATAGCCGTAGAGCGCCCGGTGTGGCGCCGGCATCGTGTCGCCGGCCGCCAGCGCTTCCGGGATCAGCACGGTCTTCGTCATCGGGGCGGAGCGGCCGGCGCGGGCCACGACCTCGAATACCGCATCGAGCGCCCCGGAGTCCGACGATCCGATCGGGATCACTGGCTTCAGGTCGTTGATGTAGGGACCGAAGCACTCGTGGTCCATGCGGGTCTCATGGGCCTTCATCCAGTTCACGTTGCCCTTCAGCGTGTTGATCTCGCCGTTGTGGGCGAGCATGCGGAATGGCTGGGCCAGCGGCCATGTCGGGAACGTGTTGGTCGAGTAGCGCTGATGGTAGATCGCGACGTTGGAAACGAAGCGCTCGTCCAGCAGGTCCGGATAGAACGACGTGAGCTGTTCCGCCAGGAACATGCCCTTGTAGACGATCGAGCGCGAAGACAGGGTGCAGATGTAGAAGTCGTTGATCTGCTCGGCCCGGACGGCGGCCTCGATCCGGCGGCGGATGATGTAAAGCTCAAGCTCGAACTTGTCGTCGGTCTCGCCCTTGGCGTTGCCGATGATGATCTGCTCGATTTCCGGCCGGGTCGCGTTGGCCTTCTCGCCGATGATGTCGACGTTCACCGGCACCTGGCGCCAGCCATAGATATAGTAGCCGAAATTCAGGATCTCGGTCTCGACGATGCAGCGGCAGCGCTCCTGCGCTTCCAGCGACAGGCGCGGCAGGAACACCTGGCCGACGGCGAGCGGGCGGTCCGGCGGGATGTGGCCGATCAGCTTGACGTAGTCGTGGAAGAACTGCTGCGGCACCTGGACGTGGATGCCGGCGCCGTCACCGGTCTTGCCGTCGGCATCGACGGCGCCCCGGTGCCAGACCGCCTTCAGCGCCTCGATGCCCTTTTCCACCACCGACCGGCGGGGCTTGCCGTCGATCGCCGCGATCATGCCGACGCCGCAGGCGTCGTGCTCGTCCGCCGGGTCATAGGCGTGGGCCGCCGCCAGCGCTTCGACGTTCGCCTTGTACTCGGTAACGAACTGCTCGCCCTGGTTCAGGATTTCATCAGTCATGGGCGTGATCCTTTCTGAGTGCGGCGTCGACGTCGACGGAGAGGGCGCCACGCTGCGGTAGCTGGCGGAAATTTACGATGGATTGCCGTGCCGTCATGGTTTCAACCCCGTGACGAATGCGTATGTCCGGTTCTTGCCATGACCCGATGTCGGCGTCCGGCAAGCGCTCCGGGATGGCCGGGTAGGGCAGGCGGAGCCCGGAAGTGCCGGGCTCCGCCTTGCGCTTCCTACTCCGCCGCGACGGCGGCTGCGGTAGTGCCGGCTTCTGCCTTCTGGAGCAGGTAGCTGTGCATGTGCTCCGCCACGTCGCGGCCGTCGCGGATGGCCCAGACCACGAGGCTGGCGCCGCGCACGATGTCGCCGGCGGCGAAGACGCCGTCCAGGCTGCTCATCATGGTGCGGAAGTTGACCGTGACGGTGCCCCAGCGGCTGACCTTCAGCCCGGCTTCGCCGAACAGGGCCGGCAGGTCTTCCGGGTCGAAGCCCAGCGCCTTGATCACGAGATCGGCTTCCAGGACATAGCCGGAACCGTCGATCACCTGCGGGGTCTGCCGCCCGCTGGCGTCGGCGACGCCAAGGTGGATGCGGTGCGCGCGGACGCCGGTGACGACGCCGTCCTTGCCTTCGAACGCTTCCGGGGCGGACTGCCAGACGAACTCAACGCCCTCTTCCTCGGCGTTGTGGACCTCGCGCTGGGAGCCGGGCATGTTGGCCCGGTTGCGGCGGTAGAGGCACTTGACCGACTTGGCGCCCTGGCGGATCGCCGTGCGGACGCAGTCCATCGCGGTGTCGCCGCCGCCGATCACGACGACGTTCTTGCCGGCCGCGTTCAGCGCGCCGCTGTCGTAGTCCGGTACCGCATCGCCGAGGCCCTGGCGGTTGCTGACCGTCAGGTACTTCAGCGCCGGGATGATGTTGCCCAGCTCGGAACCGGGCGCATCGAGGTCGCGCGCCTTGTAGACGCCGGTCGCGATCAGGACGGCGTCATGCCTTGCCCGCAGGTCGGCCAGCGTGGCGTCGCGGCCCACTTCGAAATTGGTGTGGAAGATCACGCCCTGGTCGGCCAGCAGCTTGACCCGGCGGTCCACGACGTACTTCTCCAGCTTGAAGCCGGGAATGCCGTACATCATCAGGCCGCCGATACGGTCGTAGCGGTCGTAGACATGGACCTCGTAGCCCTTGGCGCGGAGCTGTTCCGCCGCGGCCATGCCGCCGGGGCCGCCGCCGATGATGCCGACCGACTGCGGTCGCTCGCGTGCCGGAATGCGGGGCTTGACCCAGCCGCGGTCCCAGGCCGTGTCGTTGATGTACTTCTCGATCGAGCCGATCGTCACGGTGCCGTGAGTGGACTGCTCGATCGTGCAGTTGCCTTCGCACAGGCGGTCCTGCGGGCAGATGCGGCCGCAGATCTCCGGCAGGTTGCTGGTCGCCGACGACATCTCGTAGGCTTCCTCGAGGCGGCCTTCGGCCGTCAGCTTCAGCCAGTCCGGGATGTTGTTGTGAAGCGGGCAGTGGACCTGGCAGAACGGCACGCCGCACTGCGAGCAGCGGCTCGACTGTTCCTCGGCACCGCTCTGATCGAACTCGCCATAGATTTCATCGAAGTCGTGCCGGCGCGCCGCGGCTTCCCGTTTGTCGGGCATGCGCTTCTCGGTGCGGACGAACTGCAACATCTTCTGCGCCATGGCGAACAATCCTTCAGCTCAACCTCCGCCGCGAACGCATGGCTGTGATTGCCCCGTTCGACTTAGGAGATTCACGGCCGCATCGGCGTAACCGCGTTGAGGTGGAAACAAACTTGTCCAGACTATGTCCGATACCGACCGTATACGTCAAAAACCTAGGTCTTGCCAGCAAAAAACAACGAATAGGACACGGTTGTTGACTAAATTTACGAGTGAGGCTCGATCTGCTGAATATATAGGCGCTCAGACCATTTCGTTTTCAGTCTAATAGGTCCGAAATAGGACTACCTGTTCCGGACGACAGAAGTTGCCGGTTACCTTAACCGCAGGTGCAGCAAAATGTCTTGCGCCGTATCGAAAACCCGCCGTTTGAACCCGGCGTTCAGATGAATGCCGGGTTGTCACGGGCAGCAGGGTGGCGTCAGGCCGAGTAGCCGCCGGCGCGCTGGGAGAAGCGGCCGCCGACCCGGAAACGGTCGAGATAGGTCGGGATGATGACCTCGGCCGCCGTCGGCTCGACGCCGAGATCGGCGAGCGTGGCGGCACCGGGAGCCACCACGTTGTCGCGCTTCAGCAGTTCCACCTGGTCGACGGTAAGCAGGGGCTTGGGCAGTTTGCCCAGGATCTTGCCCTGAAGTTCCGCGACGCCCCACGGCACCGTGACCATGATGCGCTTGCGGCGGGTTTCGGCCAGCACCAAGCCCATGATCTCCTTGAAGGAGTAGACGCGCGGCCCGCCCAGTTCATAGGTCTTGCCCATTGCGGCGGGGTTTTCCAGCGCCTTCATGATCGCATCGGCGACATCGCCGACATAGACCGGCTGGAACTTGGTATGGCCGCCGCCGATCAGCGGCAGCACCGGCGAGATCCGGGCCATCGCACCGAAGCGGTTGAAGAAGCCGTCTTCCGGGCCGAACACGACGCTGGGGCGCAGGATCGTCGCTTCCGGGAACGCCTTGAGCACCGCCTGCTCGCCGGCGGCCTTGGAGCGGGCGTATTCGGCGGTCGATCCGGCATCGGCGCCGATCGCCGAGATCTGGACGAAGCGCTGGACACCCGCCGCCTTGGCGGCGCGCGCGATGCGGCCCGGCGCGTCGCCCTGGGTGCCGCGGAACGTGTTGACCCCTGATTCGTACAGGATGCCGATCAGGTTGATGACGATATCGGCATCGCGCACCGCCGCGGCGACCGAGGCGTCGTCATGGATGTTGGTGGCGATCGGGATGATCTGGCCGACCGCGCCGTTGGTCCGCAGGAAGTTGGCGTTGCTCGGGTGACGGGTCGCGACCCGGATGATCGTGCCGGTCTTCGCCAGCCTCTTGATCAGGTGGCGGCCGATGAACCCGGACCCGCCGAAAACCGTGGCTACCCGATACCGAAAGGACATCGCTTTCTCCAAAACCTGATTTTTGCCTGCGCCTCTCTGGCCTTGGTAAGGGCGATCGGAGGCTGTTGGGCAGTGCTTATAACGAAATGATGGGCGGGGAGCCAGCGTCCAGGCGATGCCGGAGCACCGGTGCGGCAGAGGGGCGCGACCGTCCCGATGATTTCGTCAAAAAGCGTTTGACAGGAACCGCTCGGCCCAATAAATACCCGCTCCACGTCGCCCAGGTGGCGGAATTGGTAGACGCGCAGGTTTCAGGTACCTGTGGCAGAAATGTCGTGGAAGTTCGAGTCTTCTCCTGGGCACCAATTCCTCGGTAACGGCCGCTAGATCGCAGGTATCCCGATACAGGGATATAGGCGGATCGAAGCGGCCGTTGTCGCTTTCGGGATGCAGCGCAGTGCCCATAGAGCTTTACGACGGCGATCTGCCGGACGGCCTCGATTTCGGCGACACGGTCGCCATCGACACCGAAACCATGGGTTTGAATCCCGTTCGGGATCGCCTGTGCCTGGTGCAGCTATCGGCCGGCGACGGCAATTGCCATATGGTCCAGCTTCGGCAGGGCCGCTACGAGGCTCCCAACCTGAAGCGGCTGCTCACCGACCCTGATGTCACCAAGCTGTTTCACTTCGCACGGTTTGACATCGCGGCCATCCAGGCTTACCTGGGAGTCGTGTGCCAGCCGGTCTATTGCACGAAGATCGCGTCCCGGCTGGTCCGCACCTTCACGGACCGTCATGGACTGAAGGACCTGTGCAAGGACCTGCTCAACGTGGACCTGTCGAAGCAGCAGCAGTCTTCGGACTGGGGTGCGGCGGAACTGACGCCCGAACAGCTCAAATACGCGGCTTCGGACGTGCTTCATCTGCACGAGATGCGCACCAGGCTGGATGCCATGCTGGAGCGCGAGGGACGCACGGAGTTGGCGCGGGAGTGCTTCCGTTTCCTGCCGACACGGGCCGCTCTCGATCTTGCTGGTTGGGAAGATCAGGATATTTTCGCACACTAGTAGAGAAGCCCAGGTTCTTCTTCACGACGGAAGGGAAACGAGGTCTCATTGTTGCCCAAGTTTGGTGCAGAATGGCCCGTTCCGCGGCAATTTAACAAAGGTGCGGGTTTGACCGCACCAGGGCTGAGCGGCATACTGCGGCCACCGCCCGCCGATAGTTGCGGCAAGCGGCGCTGATACGGTGCAGCACCGGTGCCCCGGAGTCGCAGCCCGTCGATTGTTTGCCTACCAGATACTTGGGAGTTCGTCAGCCTTGGACCATTCCACCGCCCCCAACAGCGCGCTCAGCGACAAGGCGCAAGCCGACATGTCCGCCGACGGCGACATCGCGGTGGCGCGGCGGGTGCTCCGCGTGGAAGCCGAAGCGCTGATGGATATGGCCGCCGGCCTGGACGACAGCTTTGCCCGCGCCGTCAAGGCGCTTGCCGGCATCACCGGCCGCGTCGTCGTCACCGGCATGGGCAAGAGCGGCCACATCGCCCGGAAGATCGCGGCGACGCTGGCGTCCACCGGAACACCGGCCCTGTGGGTCCATCCCGGCGAAGCCAGTCACGGCGATCTGGGCATGATCGCGCGCGACGATGCGGTCATAGCGTTGTCCAACTCGGGCGATACCGCCGAGTTGTGCGACATAGTGGCCTATGCCAAGCGTTTCCGCATTCCGCTGATCGGCATCACGCGCCGGACGCATTCGTCGCTGGCGGAGCAGTCCGACGTGGCGCTGATCCTGCCGCAGTCGCCGGAAGCCTGCCCGCTGGGGCTGGCGCCGACCACGTCGACCACGCTGATGCTGGCGCTGGGCGATGCGCTGGCCGTGGCGCTGCTGGAGCGGCGTGGCTTCTCCGCAGCCGATTTCAAGGTCTTCCATCCCGGCGGCCAGCTCGGACGGCAGCTTCTGCGGGTCACCGAGATGATGCATACGGGGGCCGAGCTGCCCCTGGCCCCGCTCGACATAAAGGTATCGGAAGCGATCCTGGTCATGACGGCCAAGCGGTTCGGCTGCGTCGGACTGACCGGCGCCGACGGCAGGCTCGCGGGTATCATCACGGACGGCGACTTGCGGCGCCACATGAACCCCGATCTCCTGTCGCTGCCGGCAGAGACCGTCATGACGTCCGATCCCAAGACGATCCGCCCCACGACGCTGGCCGGCGAGGCGCTCGGGATCATGAACGCGCTGGCGATCACCAGCCTCTTCATTACCGACGAAGGGCGTCCGGTCGGCATCATCCACATCCACGATTGCCTGCGGGCCGGTGTGGCCTGACGCCATGGATACGATCCGGTCGGGAACATCATCCGGCGCCGCCATATCGAACCCTGACGCCGCGCCTGCGGCGGCCGCCGCGCAGGTAGCCGACCACGAGCGCCGGATGGCGCGCGCCGGCGGCGGCTATTCCCATTTCGTCAAGTTCCTGAAGGTGGTGCTGCCGCTGCTGGCGTTCGGGATCATCGGGCTGCTGGCGGCATGGCCGCGGATCCAGGGCGGCGATCAGTCGGACAACCGGCGCGACACCGGCGAACTCGAAATGATGCGGGCTCTCTATGTCGGGACCGATACCCAGAACCGTCCGTTCTCGCTGACGGCGGACCGGGCGGTGCAGTCGACCAGCGAACCGGGCGTCCTCGACCTGGTTCGTCCGCAGGGGGAACTGACCCTCCAGGACGGCACATGGATCGCGGTCAAGGCCGACAGGGGCCGGTACAACGACAAGACGGGAAAGCTGCTGCTGCTTGGCAATGCCAACCTGTTCCACGACAAGGGCTACGAGTTCAAATCCGACGAAGCGCATATCGACGTCAGGGCCGGCAACGCCTGGGGCGATCTGCCGGTGACGGGGCAGGGACCCTTCGGAGAGATATTCTCGCGAGGGTTCCGTCTGTTCGACAGCGGCGCCACCATCGTCTTCAACGGTCCGGCCCATCTCGACCTCGCCGCCGGCCTGACGGAATCCGGCGGACCTGCCGGTGCCACCAAATCGTCGCCAGGGCCCTCGGGGGCCGCAGCGACGGATCCCGAAATTCCGGAAGCACCGCCCACGGTGGCGGAACGCCCGGCGCCCGAGCAGCCCATAGCGGAGCAGGTCCAGCGATGAAGACGCGTTTTCGCAACAAGGCCCTTGCTCCGGTACTGGCCACCCTTACAGCCCTGCTGCTTCAATCTGCTCCCGTGTGGGCGCAGGTGCCGGGTGCCGGGTCGAGCCAGGGGCTTCCCATCGCCGTCGATGCCGATCAGGCGATCGAGTGGCACCAGGAGCAGAAGGCCTATGTGGCGCGCGGCAACGCCGTCGCCAAGCGCGGCGACGTGACGATCACCGGCGATACCCTGGTGGCCTATTACCGCGACATCCCGGCCGGCGGGACCGAGATCTTCCGGCTGGCGGCCGACGGCAAGGTCCATATCTTCTCGCCGACCCAGAACGTCTACGGCGACCGCGCCGTATACGATGTCGACAAGCTGGTCGCCGTCGTCACGGGTTCCGACCTCAAGCTGGTCACGCCGACCGATGTCGTGACCGCCAAGGACAGCCTGGAGTATTGGGAAACACAGAAGCTTGCCGTGGCGCGTGGCGACGCGATGGCGGTGCGCGAGCAGAACCGCGTCAACGCGGATGTCCTGGTCGGCCTGTTTGCCGACGGAGCCGACGGCAGCATGGAGATGACGCGCATCGACGCCCAGGGAAACGTCGTGATTACCACCCCGACCGATGTGGCGCGGGGGCGGCAGGGCGTCTATAACCTGAAGACCGAAATTGCGACCCTGACCGGTGACGTGCGCCTGACCCGTGGCGAGAACCACCTGAACGGCCAGACCGCCGAGGTGAACATGAAGACCGGAATCAGCCGACTGCTCAGTACCGGTGACCGCAGCGGCGGACGGGTGAAGGGATTGTTCATTCCCGGTCAGCAGCCGGGTGGCGGCCAGCCGCCCGCTCCCCAAACAACTTCCCCGACGGCACCCGGAGGTGCGACGAATTGAGCATCCGGGAATTCAAGAGAATGGATCGCCAGGATGCCCCGCCGGGCCTGACCAAGGCTGCCGGCGGACCGGGGCCGCGGCTGATCGCCGACAACCAGGGACTGACCGCCCGCAACCTGGGCAAGCAGTACAAGAAGCGGCCGGTTCTGCGGGATGTCAGCATCACCGTCCAGCGCGGCGAGGCGGTCGGTCTGCTGGGGCCGAACGGTGCCGGCAAGACGACCTGCTTCTACATCATCACCGGTCTGATCTCCCCGGATTACGGCACGATCAGCCTCGACGGCCAGGACATCACGGCCCTTCCCATGTACCGCCGCGCCCGGCGCGGCATCGGGTACCTGCCGCAGGAAGCATCGATCTTCCGTGGCCTGTCGGTCGAGAACAACATCAGGGCGGTGCTCGAAGTTGTCGAGTCGGATCGCGATGCGCGCGAGTCGAGGCTCGACGAGCTTCTGGCCGAGTTTTCGATCTCGCATCTCCGGCGGACGCCGGCGCTGGCGCTTTCCGGCGGCGAGCGGCGAAGAGTCGAGATCGCGCGGGCGCTCGCCTCGCAGCCTCACTTCATTCTGCTGGACGAACCGCTGGCCGGCATCGATCCGATCGCGGTCAACGACATCCGCGAGCTGGTTACGCATCTGCGGGATCGGGGTATCGGCGTACTCATAACTGACCACAATGTAAGAGAAACGCTGGAGATCGTCGATCGGGCATACATTTTGCACGATGGTATGGTACTGATGGAGGGAGAGCCGTCGGAGATCGTGGCCCACAAGGATGTGAGGCGGGTCTACCTCGGCGAAAGGTTCAGTCTCTAACCACCTCCCTGGTACCATGGCGCTTTCACAACGTCTCGACCTCAGGCAGACCCAGTCGCTTGTCATGACTCCGCAGTTGCAGCAGGCTATCAAGCTGCTGCAACTGTCGAACATGGAACTGTCGGATTACGTCGACCGCGAGGTCGAACAGAATCCTCTGCTGGAGCGGGACGACTCTGAGTTCGGCGGCGGCGACGGTTCCGCTTCACCCGAAGCAGGCGGAGGAGGCGGCGGCGACGGGAGCCAGGGCGGGGCCGAGGGTGGCGCCGGGGTCAACAGCCCGAACCAGTCCGACCAGGGGCCGGCCATCAACCTCGCCGACCAGCGTCAACGCGACACCCATGAGCTTACGACGTCGGACCACATGGCCGGCGGCGCCGATTCCCCGCTCGATACCGATTTCGAGAACGTCTGGACCAACGGCAGCGCCGCGGACGGCAGCTTCGACGGCGCGGAGGCATTCGGCGACTGGTCGTCGCGTGGCGGTGGCGGCAGTTTCGAGGACGGGGATTTCAACCTCGAACAGACGCTCAGCGGCGACCTCAGCCTGCGCGACCACCTGATCGGCCAGATGAACGTCGATCTGATCGACCCGGTGGACCGCCTGATCGGACTGGCGCTGATCGACCTGCTGGACGCTTCCGGCTACGTCACGGGCAGCCTCGCCGATCTGGCCGAACAACTGAACTGCGATCCGGCTCATATCGAGAGGGTCCTGCTGCGCGTGCAGCGCTTCGACCCGCCCGGCATCTTCGCCCGCAGCCTCAGCGAATGCCTTGCGATCCAGCTGCGGGAGCGCAACCGGCTGGACCCGGCGATCCAGGCCCTGCTCGACAATCTGGAACTGCTGGCGGCGCGCAACGTGCCGGCCCTGCTGAAGGTCTGCGGCGTCGATGCCGAGGACCTGTCCGACATGGTGGCG
>NZ_JCACHA010000685.1:0-12363 GCF_059503625.1 Skermanella sp. | reverse complement strand
AGAAGCTGCTGGTCGGCCGCTCCGGCTACGACATCACGGTCCCGACGGCCGAGCCCACGATGAGCCGCCTGATCAAGGCCGGCGCTCTCCAGAAGCTCGACAAGTCGAAGATCCCGAACCTGAAGAATCTCGATCCCGCGCTGATGAAGCAGGTCGAGCGGTCGGACCCCGGCAACCAGTACGGCGTCATCTATCAGTGGGGAACGATCGGAATCGGCATCAACGCCGAGAAGATCAAGGCCCTGATGCCGGATGCGCCGCTCGACAGCTTCAAGCTGATCTTCGACCCGGAAGTCGCCAAGAAGCTGGCGCCCTGCGGTATCACGATCCTCGATTCGGCGACCGACACCTTCCCGACCGTGCTTCACTATCTCGGCCTCGACCCCAATTCGGACAAGGCGGAAGACCTGAAGAAGGCCGAAGAGGCGCTGATGAAGATCCGCCCCTACGTGAAGAACTTCGTCACGGGGCAGAACATCAACAATCTCGCGGCCGGCGACGCCTGCGTGGCGCTGGCGTATTCCGGCGACGTGATCCAGGCCCAGGCCCGCGCGGCGGAAGCCAATGCCGGCGTGACCGTCGACTACGTCGTGCCGAAGGAGGGCGTGCAGCTCTGGTTCGACATGATGACGATCACCAAGGATGCGCCCAATGTCGATGCCGCGCACAAGTTCATCAACTTCATCCTGAAGCCGGAGACGATGGCCGGCATCACCAACTACACCAACTACGCCAATGCGGTGCCGGCCTCGCTGGAAACGGTTGACGAGGCGGTGAAGTCGAATCCGTCGGTCTTCCCGACGGATGAGGCCAAGCAGAAGATGTTCACCGTATCGGCGGTGGCGCCGGCGGCCGAACGGCTGCGCACCCGGTCCTGGACCAAGATCAAGACCGGCCAGTAAGCCCCCCGGTGAAGAGCGGAGCGGCAACGCTCAGCAGACGATGCCCCGGCCGCCCGATGACGGCCGGGGCTTCTCTTTGCCGGAATACGTGATCGCAGGGAGAACCCGATGGCTCAGACGACGACCCAGTCCGGCCGCAAGATCAAGCTCGAGCCCTGGCAGGACCCCAAGGAACAGCCTTACCTGCGGATCGAGAAGGTCACCAAGAAGTTCGGCGATTTTACCGCCGTGGACGACGTATCGCTGTCGATCTACCGGGGCGAGTTCTTCTCGCTGCTCGGCGGATCGGGCAGCGGCAAGACCACTCTGCTCCGCATGCTGGCGGGGTTCGAAACCCCGACTTCGGGCAAGATCTTCATCGACGGCGTCGATATGTCGAACATCCCGCCGTACGAGCGCCCGGTCAACATGATGTTCCAGAGCTATGCGCTGTTCCCGCACATGACGGTCGAGCAGAACATAGCCTTCGGCCTGAAGCAGGACCGCGTGCCGCGCGACCAGATCCGCGTGCGCGTCGCGGAGGTGCTGGACCTGGTCCAGCTCGGCCGCTTCGCCAAGCGCAGGCCGCACCAGCTTTCCGGCGGCCAGCGCCAGCGCGTGGCGCTGGCCCGCAGTCTCGTCAAGCGGCCCAAGCTGCTGCTGCTGGACGAACCGCTGGGTGCGCTGGACCGGCGCCTGCGCGAGCAGACCCAGTTCGAACTGGTCAATATCCAGGAACAGGTCGGCATCACCTTCGTGATCGTCACTCACGATCAGGAGGAGGCGATGACCATGTCGAGCCGGATCGCCGTCATGAACAGCGGCTGGATCGCCCAGGTCGGCACGCCGGCCCAGATCTACGAATACCCGGCCACGAAGTTCGTCGCCGAGTTCATCGGGTCGGTCAACATGTTCGCCGGCCGCATCCTGGAGGACGAGCCGGACCACGTGCTGATCCAGAGCGAGGAAGCCGGCTGCGACCTCTACATCAACCACGGCGTCCCGGTTCCGCTGGGCACGCCGGTCTGGGTCGCCGTCCGGCCGGAAAAGATGTCGATCTCCCGCGAGCCGCCGCCGGTCGATAGCGCCCGCAACGTGACGCGCGGCACCGTCCGCGAGATCGCCTATCTGGGCAACCTGTCGAACTACCTGATCGAGCTGGACTCCGGTAAGATGGTCCGCATCACCCAGCCGAACTTCAACCGGCTGACCGAGATGCCGATCACCTGGGAGGACCGCGTCCATGTCTCCTGGCAACCGTTCGCCGGCGTGGTCCTGACCCAATGAGCGAGCCCGTTCCGAGCCTGAATCCAAACCCCAGCCGTCGATTGAGCCGCTTCGGCCTGTCCGGGCGCGGGCTGGTGGTCATGGTGCCCTATGTCTGGCTGCTGCTGTTCTTCCTGATCCCCTTCGCGATCGTGCTGAAGATCAGCTTCGCCGAGGCCGACATCGCGATCCCGCCCTACACCGCCTTGCTGGACTGGGCGGAGGGAGGGATGCTGACGGTCAAGCTGAACTTCGCCAGCTTCATGTTCCTGCTGACCGACAGCTTGTATGCGGTAGCCTATCTCAATTCGCTGAAGATCGCCTTCGTCTCGACCGTGCTGTGCCTGCTGCTGGGCTATCCGATGGCCTACGGCATCGCCAAGGCGCCGGCATCGTGGCGCGGTCCGCTGCTGATGCTGATCATCCTGCCGTTCTGGACCTCGTTCCTGATCCGGGTCTATGCCTGGATCGGCATCCTGAAGCCCGAAGGCCTGCTCAACAATTTCCTGATCTGGCTGGGTATTATCGATACGCCGCTCCAGATCCTCTATACCGACGTGTCAATCTATATCGGCATCGTGTATTCCTATCTGCCCTTCATGATCCTGCCGCTCTACGCCACGCTGGAGAAGCTGGACGACACCTTGTTGGAGGCGGCGGCCGACCTTGGCGCCCGGCCGGTCAAGGCGTTCCTGGCGGTCACCCTGCCGCTGTCGATGCCCGGAATCATTGCCGGTTCGCTGCTGGTGTTCATCCCGGCGGTGGGAGAGTTCGTCATCCCGTCGCTGCTGGGGGGACCCAATACGCTGATGATCGGCGCCGTGCTGTGGAACGAGTTCTTTTCCAACCGCGACTGGCCGGTGGCGTCGGCGGTGGCGATAGCGCTGCTGCTGTTCCTGGTCGTGCCGATCATGCTGTTCCAGTATTTCCAGGAAAAGCAACAGGAGGCCGCAAAGCAATGATGCGCCGTTCGGGCTTCGTGCTGACCATGCTGGCGTTCGGCTACGCTTTTCTCTACGTGCCGATCATCCTGCTGATCATCTATTCCTTCAACGAGAGCCGTCTGGTCACCGTCTGGGGCGGCTGGTCGACCAAGTGGTACGTCGAACTTCTGCATAACCAGCAGATGCTTTCGGCGGCCTGGCTGTCGCTGCGCATCGCGGCGCTCAGCGCTACTATTTCGGTCATCCTGGGGACCATGGCCGGCATGGCGATGGCCCGGTTCGGACGCTTCAAGGGGCGGACGCTGTTCGGCGGCATGATAACGGCGCCGCTGGTCATGCCGGAAGTGATCACCGGCCTGTCGCTGCTGCTGCTGTTCGTCTCGCTGGAGCAGTTCATCGGCTGGCCCGAAGGGCGCGGGATGACGACAATCACGATCGCCCACGTGACCTTCACGATGGCCTTCGTCGCCGTGATCGTGCAAAGCAGGCTGGTCAGCCTGGACGAATCGATCGAGGAGGCGGCGATGGACTTAGGCGCACGCCCCGCCAAGATCTTCTTCGTGATCACTCTGCCGATCATCTCGCCGGCGATCGTGTCGGGCTGGCTGCTGGCCTTCACCCTGTCGCTGGACGATCTGGTGATCGCCAGCTTCGTGTCGGGGCCAGCTTCGACGACGCTGCCGATGGTGATCTTTTCCAGCGTCCGGCTGGGAGTGACGCCGGAGATCAATGCGCTCGCGACGATCATCGTCGCCATCGTGACGACCGGCATCATTGCCGCTGGAGTTCTCATGGCCCGGCAGGAAAGAATCAGAAAGATAGACGAACAGATGGCGTCCGCGTCGAACGCCTGATTTTTCGGCTTTCCTTGGCTTTTTCCTGAGAGGGACATCGCTTTTCTTGCATGCGAGCCGCGCATGGCCGCCCCGGCGTCCATGCGCGGGGGCTTGCCGGCCGCAAGTTAAAAGAATATCTTCTTCAACAGGAGAAACTGCTGAAGAGGCGTATCATGAATTTCCTCGTATTCCTTGGCCTTATCCGTCTTGGTTCGGCCGCCCAGACCCGATTCTACGAACCGGCATATCCTATTGCGGATGCTCCGGTGCTGCATCCTCCGGCCCGGCGCCGTCGATAGAGCGCCAGCGGCCTCCCTTCGTTTTTTCCCTCTTTTCAAATTTTATAGAAAACTCAGGGTTTTACCGGAGGCGGATCATGTCCGTTCCGAGAGGTTGCCAAGACAGCGCCCCGGTGGTTAGTGTCGCCGGGGCGTATTCTTTGAGAGGGCTTTGAAACCATGTCCACCCCTGTCGCGGACGGGTTCCGCATGCCTGCGGAATGGGAAAACCACAACCGCTGCTGGATGGCGTGGCCTTGCCGTCCCGAAACCTTCACCAACGGCATCGACGCCGCCTGCGCCGCCTATGCCGAGGTGGCGCAATCGATCGCGCAGTTCGAACCGGTCGCTATGGTCTGCAATCAATCCGACGTGGCTGAAGTATCGCTGGCGTGCGGCCCCGGCATCGAAGTGCTGCCCATGCCGATCAGCGATAGCTGGATCCGAGACACCGGCCCGACTTTCGTAGTCGACGGCACTGGCCGGGTCGCGGGTGTCGATTGGGGCTTCAATGCCTGGGGCAACAATTATCCCGACCACCAGCTCGACGCGGAGCTGGCCCGGCGGATGATCGAGCATCTCGGCATGCAGCGCTACGGCGCTCCGCTGATCCTGGAAGGCGGCTCGATCCACGTGGACGGGGAGGGCACCCTGATCACGACGGAGGAATGCCTGCTCAATCCCAACCGCAATCCCAACCTGACCAAGGCGGAGATCGAGCAGCACCTGAAGGACTATCTGGGCATTCGTCAGGTCATCTGGCTCGGCCAGGGCTACGAACTGGACGAGACCGACGGCCATATCGACGAGATCGCCTGCTTCGCCCGTCCGGGACTGGTGCTGGCCCTGACGACCGACGATACCGGCGATCCCAATTTCAAGATCTTCCAGGACAACCTGGACCGGCTGAGAGCCGCTCGCGACGCGAGCGGCCGGGAGATCGAAGTGGTCACGCTCCGCCAGCCGGAAAGGCGCGACCACAACGGAATTCGCCTCACGCTGTCCTATACCAATTTCTATATCGCCAACGGCGGCATCGTCATGCCGGCCTACGAGGACGCGGCGGATGACGAAGCGTTCCGGACACTGCGCAAGGTCTTCTCCGATCGCGAGGTGATCCAGGTGCCGGCGCTCGACATCGTCAAGGGCGGCGGCGGCATCCACTGCATCACCCAGCAGCAGCCGGGCGGCCAGTAATCAGGCTCGGTATTCAGGCTGTGGAGCGGCGGCACGCAGTTTACGGGCATCTTCCCGTTGACTTGGCGCTGCCGCTCCCCTAGGTTCCAGCACCGCTCAATCCCATGAGCAAGCAATGCGCCTACGGGTGCCCGCCGGTCCGCGAGTTTCGCGCACTGGCGCATTTTCGTTTGGGCGCGTTGCGGCGCATGGGATGAAGCGGCTCGGATTTTCGAACCTTGATCGAGTGATGCATGTTTGAAGGGCTGACCGGACGGCTGGGCGACATCTTCGATCGCCTGACACGGCGTGGCGCGCTGAGCGAGGAAGACGTCGGCGCCGCCTTGCGCGAGGTGCGTATCGCCCTGCTCGAGGCGGACGTGGCCCTGCCCGTGGTCAAGCAGTTCATCGCCGGCGTCAAGGAAAAGGCGGTCGGAGCGGAAGTCCTGCGGTCGGTCACGCCCGGCCAGATGGTCGTCAAGATCGTCCACGACCATCTGGTCGAGATGCTGGGCTCCGTCAGCGAGGGCATCAACCTCGAGGCGGCGGCGCCGGTCCCGGTCCTGATGGTTGGGCTTCAGGGCTCCGGCAAGACCACCAGCACCGCCAAGATCGCGCTCCGCCTGAAGACGCGGGAGCGCAAGAAAGTGCTGATGGCGTCGCTCGACACGCGGCGTCCGGCGGCTCAGGAACAGTTGAAGATCCTGGGCGAGCAGGTTCAGGTGGCGACGCTGCCGATCGTTCCCGGCCAGCAGCCGGTCGAGATCGCCAAGCGCGCCATGCAGATGGGCCGGACCGAGGGCTATGACGTCGTCATGCTCGACACCGCCGGCCGTCTCGCGATCGACGACGAGCTGATGGCGGAAGTCGCCGCCGTCCGCGACGCCACAAAGCCGGCCGAAACTCTGCTGGTCGTGGACGCCATGACCGGCCAGGACGCGGTGACGGTTGCGACCAACTTCCAGGATCGCGTCGGCATCACCGGCATCGTGCTGACCCGTATCGATGGCGATGCGCGCGGCGGCGCCGCACTGTCGATGCGCCAGATCACCGGCAAGCCGATCAAGCTGCTGGGCGTCGGCGAAAAGGTCGACGCACTCGAAGCCTTCCACCCCGACCGCATCGCCGGCCGTATCCTGGGCATGGGCGACGTCGTCAGTCTGGTCGAGAAGGCCGCCGAGAACATCGACAAGGCGGAGGCTGAAAAGTTCGCCAAGAAGATGGAGAAGGGGACCTTCGACCTCGACGACATGGCGAACCAGCTCAAGCAGATCCGCAAGATGGGCGGCATGGGCGGGATGCTCAACATGCTGCCGGGCATCGGCAAGATCAAGAACCAGATCAAGGACGCCAACATCGACGAAGGCATCCTGAAGAAGCAGGAAGCGATCATCTCGTCGATGACCAAGGCGGAGCGCCGCAATCCCGACCTCATCAAGGCATCCCGCAAGCGCCGCATCGCGCTGGGATCGGGTGTGCAGGTCCAGGACGTCAACAAGCTGCTCAAGCAGTTCCAGGACATGCAGACCATGATGAAGAAGGTCAAGAAGATGGGCCAGAAGGGCTTCATGCGCCAGGGTCTGGCCGGTCTTCTGCCGGGTGGTCGCGGCGGCGGGAAGGGTTTCCCGTGATCCGACTGCCTACATAGAATTTCGCCGTGGGATCGTTGATCGTTCCCGCAGGCAACTCCGATCGACGCCCAGTGCCATTTGCCGGGCCGAGAGTTTAGCCGATACGACTGCAACCTGAGTGAAGAGAGTAATTCAGCAATGTCCCTGAAGATTCGCCTGACCCGCGGCGGCGCCAAGAAGCGCCCGTTCTATTCCATCGTCGTCACCGACGCCCGCAGCCCGCGCGACGGCCGTTTCATCGAAAAGATCGGCACCTACAACCCGATGCTGGCCAAGGACCATCCAGAGCGCGTCGTGCTGAACGGCGAGCGCGCCAAGCATTGGTTGTCGGTCGGCGCCCAGCCGACCGACCGCGTCACTCTGTTCCTCGGCCGCGCCGAGATCGTCCCGGCTCCGGCCCAGTCGAACAACCCGAAGAAGGCCGCCCCCAAGGCGAAGGCCCAGGAGCGCATCAAGGCCGAGCAGGCTGCCGCCGCCAAGCGCGCCGAAGCCGAAGCCGCCGGCTCCGCCGAATAAGCTGCTGCGCTGACAGGCCCGGTACCTCCCCATGGCAACCCAACCCGCAGGCAAAGGCGCAAGCCAGCCCAGGACCGCAGGCAAGGCGCGAAGCACGGTGTGCGTCGGCCAGATCGTCGGCGTTCATGGCGTGCGCGGCCTCGTTAAGCTGAAGAGCTTCACCGAGGACCCTGCGGCCATCGCGGGCTACAACCCCCTGATGGACCCGACCGGCACCCGCAGCTTCACCGTCGAACTCCAGTCGGCGATGAAGGACTACTGGCTCGCCAGGGTCCAGGGTGTCTCCGACCGGACCGCCGCGGAAGCTCTGCGGGGCGTGCTGCTGCATGTGGACCGCGACCGGCTGCCGCCTCCCGAGGATGAGGAAGAGTTCTATCACGCCGACCTGATCGGTCTTTCGGTCGAAAGGCCGGACGGTTCCAGTATCGGCACGGTGATAGCTCTCCATAACTTCGGCGGCGGCGACATGCTGGAAGTCAACCTGCCGGAGCGCCGCACGGTCATGGTGCCCTTCACCAAGGCGCTCGTGCCGGTGGTGGATGTCGCCGGCGGCCGTATCGTCGCCGACCTTACCGACGACCTGCTGGCACCTCCGGATGCCGCCGAGCAGGCGGCGGAAGCGGCGGCCGAGCGTGCCGGTTCGGCAACCGATGGCGAGGCCGGGTGATGGACCCCGTCTGGACCGTCCGCATCCTGACCCTGTTCCCGGAAATGTTTCCGGGGCCGCTGGGGCTCAGCCTTGCGGGGCGCGCCTTGGAGAACCGGATATGGTCCCTGGAAACAGTGGACATCCGAAACTTCGGACGCGATAAGCACCGCACGGTCGACGATACTCCGTTCGGTGGCGGTCCCGGCATGGTGATGCGGGCCGACGTGCTCGACGCTGCCCTGACCGCGGTTACCGGCGGTCCGGAAAGTGCGGGGCGCGGCCGGGTGATCTACCTGTCGCCGCGCGGCAGGCTGCTCGATCAGGCTCTCGTCAGGGAGCTTGCCGTGGAGCCGGTCGTGACCCTGCTGTGCGGGCGTTACGAAGGGGTGGACGAGCGGGTCCTGGAAGCGCATGGGGCCGAAGAGGTCAGCCTCGGCGATTTCGTGCTGTCCGGCGGCGAGCCGGCGGCGCTGGCTCTCATCGATGCCGTCGTCCGGCTGCTGCCGGGCGTCATGGGCAACGAGGAGACCGCCGGGGAAGAAAGCTTCGAGCGGGGATTGCTGGAATATCCCCATTATACGCGGCCGGCCGACTGGCAGGGCCGCATGGTGCCGGAAGTCCTGCTTTCCGGTCACCACGAAAAGGTACGCGCCTGGCGGCTGGCCGAGGCGGAGCGGATCACGAAGGCCAGACGGCCGGACCTGTGGTCCCTCTACGAGGCCGCCCGCGAGGTGGAAGAACCGCGGAAGCGCCGGCGGCGCGACCGCATCGCGACGATGGAATAGATGATAAACGGGTCCGCCGGGCTGCCTTTCAGGACTTCGGCGCGCCACAGTTGAATGTAAGGGGTGAGTGCGATGAACATCATTCAGCAACTTGAGGCCGAACAGGTCCAGAAGCTGGTCGAGAAGCGGCCGGTGCCGGAGTTTTCTCCCGGTGACACGCTGCGCGTCAACGTGAAGGTCGTCGAAGGCACGCGCGAGCGCGTCCAGGCCTATGAGGGCGTCTGCATCGCCCGCAAGAACGCCGGCGTGAACTCCAGCTTCACCGTCCGCAAGATCAGCTACGGCGAAGGCGTCGAGCGCGTATTCCCGCTCTACAGCCCCCGCATCGACAGCATCGAGCTGGTCCGCAAGGGCGACGTCCGCCGCGCCAAGCTGTACTACCTGCGCGAACTGCGCGGCAAGCGCGCCCGTATCAGCGAGCGGACGACCGGCCGCGGCATGGTCAATGGCCGCGATGTCACGAACTGATCTGCTTGGCGGTTGGGCTTCGGCCTGATCGCCCAGGTGAGACCGTACGATAGAAACGCCCGCCGAAGCTATTTCGGCGGGCGTTTCTGTTGCGTCCTGGCGCTGGCGATTGATCGATAGCGTCTTGGGGAACGCCGTGGCATCCGTGATTGACGATTTCATGCATCGGCATGAGATCACAGGGCTTCACAAGCTGATCGGATTTGAGTAAATTACAGGAGTGGGAGAGGTGCTTGTGACACCTCTCCCTGGCTCCGTTAGAGGTTCATGCCGATCTCGAGTTCAATCCCGATCGTCTGTCCCTTCCAGCGGAGCCGGAATGTCCATCGCATCATGGACTCCCTCCTCCAGTTGTCTCGGTAGGGTGGATTATCCACTCCACCGGACACTGGCGAGAATAGGGATTGGCACAGCGTCTTGATACGCGAACTTGCATGCTGCGGCATGCTGTCATACTTGCTAGACTCTGCCGGATTGAAACGAAGAGCATCTCTACGGTAGATGCTCTTAGCGGCTGCATATATGGCCGCTAGAGCGGCACCGACATTTTCACGCTTGTCCCGCTGCCGGTTGCTTCCACTGCAAGCACGGACCCCAACTGCGCCGCCAGAGCCTCCGCCAGCAGCATGCCGGCATCGGCATCCGGATCGAAGCCGGTGGGCAGGGCTCGGCCATTGTCGGAGACGACCAGTTCAAGAACTTCCGGTTGTGGACTGGTCAAGGAGATCCGTATCCAGCTTTTCGCCGGGAAGGCGTGGCGCAGCGCATTGCTCAGCAATTCGTTGACGATCAAGCCAAGCGGCACAGCGAGCGATAATCCGCCCGTGATCTTCTCCGACTGCACGTCGATATCGGTACCCTGTGCGCCGCCGGGCAGGTTCGCGCTGGTCGTCGTGACCAGCTCCGTCAGATAGCGGCCGAACTCTACCTTGGTTTCCGTGCCCGACTCATGGAGGTGGCGGTAGGCAATGGCAAGCGCCTCGATCCTCTGCAAGGTTAGGTCGTAGGCTGTCCTTGCGTCAGGGTCGCGGATGCGGCCGCTTTGCAATTTCAGAAGGCTGATTACCAGCTGAAGGCTGTTCTTGGCACGGTGCTGGAGTTCCTTGAGTGCCGCCTCCTTTTCCCTCAGCGCCTGTTCGAGCTGCTTGGTATGGTCGTCCATATCAGGAGCGCTAGCTATGGTCAAAGGCGGGTCTCCTGACCGCGTCAAACGTATGCGGGAGCGGTAGCTTCAACGGGCGGATGTTTCCATGCTTGCCCCGTTCCTAGAATATTCGCCAATTTGTACAACAGGCAAGCTAACTCTCAAATATACTTTCCGGCGTAGATACCGAATATATATAGAATGTAAATATAACTTTATTTTTATTGATAAATAGAATGAATGTAGGCACCTCAAGCAAGCGTTGTAAAGCGTGGCAGGCGATCAGTTTGCTGTTCCGCCCTGTCCCGCCGTACAACGGTCAGCCGAAGATGCGGCTGAGAATGCCTTTCTTTTTCGCGACTGGAGGCTTGGCCTTGGGGGCAGGGGGCTTGCCCTGAATGTACTCTTCCTTGAAACGCTTTAAATCCTCCGATCGACCGAAGTTGAAGCGGACATGAAATACATAAGTCTTGGTCTTCTTGAATTCGTCTATTTCCTCGGACATTCCAAGGAATTCCAGCTCCCAAAGACCTCTGATATTCGCACGCATCCAGTCTTCGGCCTCGTTCATCTTGCCCTGGCCGCGGAATTTATGAACGATTTCGTACGTTAGATGCGATGTCATGGCTTTCCCGCTTTGCGGTCTACAGTAAAGGCCCGGTATGGGTAATCCGGCGATCCGAGCCGGTGGTCGATCGTACGCGCAAGGCGTATAGATTCGGTTACTGGAAGCGCCGATCCGCCGCATCTCACAACGTTGATATGGATCAAGGCATTCTCCGGCGTCGTCGGTCATCGTTAGCGGGTTGATCGTTGCCGTACCTTCGGATCGATGACGGGAGCGGACAGCGTCATGACCATTCCTTCCGACGTGATGCGATTGCCGCCTCCAGGTGAGCCTTTCAACCTGTCCGGGCGGGTACATTCGATTTCGGCGCGCGGCACGGGAGCCGGACCAGGCGTCCGCTTCGTGATCTTCCTGCACGGCTGCCCCCTGCGGTGCGTTCACTGTCCAAGCAAGGGCAGTGCCCAGGGCAGCGACATACGCCTGGATACCGTCGAGAAGCTCATAGACCGGATCGCCCAGCATGCCGATTACATGCGGGTGTCGGGCGGTGGGGTGACAGTCGCTGGTGCCGAACCGCTTGAGCAGGCGGAATTCGTCCGCGAATTGTTCCGCCGCTGCCGTTCAATGGGGATACCGACCGCACTCGATACCACTGGAAGCGGCAACCTGTTCGCTGCGCGGGGCCTGCTGCACCTGACCGATCTTGTCGTGCTCGACCTTACCGGGTTCGACACCGCGACCGTTCAAGACGTTCCTGCCGGTCCGCTGGCCCGGTTTGCCAGCATCCTTCGGCAGGCGGATAAACCGGTCTGGATGCGTCTGGCACTGGTCCCCGGGTTCAACGACGACCCCGCCCATGTCGAGACCCTGGCGGAGTTCGCCGCTTCCTTTCCCGATCTGGAACGGGTCGATGTGGTTCCGTTCCAACGCATGGACGCTGAAGAATGGCGCACGCGCTGTCCGCTCCCCGGCATTCGCACCCTCAAACCGGCAGCCATCTCCCAGGTCCGGGCGGTGCGCAATATCTTCCGGAGTCGCGGATTGAGAGCCGACTGAGTTTGCCGGGTTGGACTTCCCGCCTGCATCTCAGACGTGGCATGCCGTGGGATTAGCCCTTGGTAGCCGGGACGCTCGGCCGATTTCTGTCGCACCGCAGCATCCGAAGTGCCATCTAGGGGGCCATGGTCGCTATTCCTGAATTCGCCCGGCGGGCGGTCTTCA
>NZ_JCACHA010000684.1:0-12405 GCF_059503625.1 Skermanella sp. | reverse complement strand
ACAACCCGATGGCGGCACGGATCAGCAGCTCGTCGCTTCCGGGAATGGTCTGCATGATCTTGGCGATCGGGGTCTGAAGCCCACGCGCGACCAGTTCGCACGCCCTTTGGAGGATGAGATCCAGGTCGAAGCACGACAATGCGAATTGGCCGAACTCGGCGAGCGCATCCTGTTGTTCGGTCCACCCTTGCTGTTGGCTGTGCATGGTAAGATGAGCCTCCTGAACGAGCGGTTCCCGATGGCTTCGCCGGGGCACGGCCCGGCCTTGCCAAGACAACTTGCCCGCAGGCCCAATGTTCCCGCCGGACGGTCCTCCTCCGCCGGTGGAAGCGCTCAGCGGTCGATCTCGCCGAAGACGACGTCGATGGAACCGATGATGGCGACGGCATCCGCCAGCATGTGACCCTTGGCCATGGCGTCCATCGCCTGAAGGTGGGCGAAGCCCGTGCCCCGGATCTTGCAGCGGTAGGGTTTGTACGTGCCGTCCGCGATCAGGAAAACGCCGAACTCGCCCTTGGGCGATTCCGTCGCCGTATAGGTTTCGCCGGCGGGAACGTGAAAGCCTTCGGTATAAAGCTTGAAGTGGTGGATCAGGGCTTCCATCGACCGCTTCATCTCGCCCCGGCGCGGAGGCGACACCTTGTGGTCCTGTATCCGGATCGGGCCATCCGGCATCTGCTCCAGGCACTGCCGGATGATACGATTACTCTGCCTCATCTCCTCGATCCGGACCAGATACCGGGCATAGCAGTCGCCGGTCAGTCCGACCGGGATGTCGAAATCCATCTTCTCGTAGACGTCGTAGGGTTCGGCCTTGCGCAGGTCCCAGGCGACGTTGGATGCGCGCAGGCACGGCCCCGTGAAGCCCCAGTCGAGCGCCTGGGCTTCGCTGACGATGCCGATGTCCACGGTGCGCTGCTTGAAGATCCTGTTCTCCGACAGCAGATCCTCCAACTCGTCGACGAACTTGGGGAACTGTTCGGTGTAGGCCCAGATGTCTTCGGCCAGACCCGCCGGCAGGTCCAGGTTGACGCCGCCGGGCCGGAAGTAGTTGGCATGCAGCCGGGCGCCCGAAACGCGCTCGTAGAACCCCATCAGCTCCTCGCGCTGCTCGAATCCCCAGAGCGACGGCGTGATAGCACCGACATCGAGCGCGTAGGTCGTGATGTTCAGCAGATGGTTCAGGATGCGGGTGATTTCCGCGAACATCACCCGGATATACTGGGCTCGCGGTGGGGCCTGAATGCGCAGCAGCTTTTCGATGGCCAGCACATATGTGTGCTCCATGCACATCGGGGAAACGTAATCCAGCCTGTCGAAGTACGGGATGGACTGGAGATAGGTCTTGTACTCCATGAACTTCTCGGTCCCGCGATGGAGCAGCCCGATATGGGGGTCGGCCCGTTCGACGATTTCGCCGTCCATCTCCAGGATGAGCCGCAGGACGCCGTGGGCAGCCGGGTGCTGCGGCCCGAAGTTCATGGTGTAGGTTTTGATCTTGCCGGGATCGTCGGCGGCGGTGGTCGCGGTCTGGACAGCCATTACTTGTTGCTCCCCGGCATGTTGCCACCCGTCGGCGCTTCGGCCTTTTCGTCGCCCGCCAGCATGACGTTGGTCATGCCCTCCCACGGCGACAGGAAGTCGAACGAGCGGAAATCCTGCTGCAATTTCACCGGTTCGTAGACCACCCGCTTCTGCTCGTCGTCGTAGCGCATCTCGACATAGCCGGTCAGGGGAAAGTCCTTCCGCATCGGATGCCCCTCGAACCCGTAGTCGGTCAGGATGCGGCGCAGGTCCGGATGGTCGGAGAAGAACACGCCGAACAGATCCCAGATCTCCCGCTCGAACCAGTTGGCGACCGTGTAGACGCCGGTGACCGACGGTACGGGCGTGTCCTCGTCCGTTCCCAGCTTGATCCGGATGCGCTGGTTGTGACGCAGGCTGAGCAGATTGTAGACCACGTCGAAACGCTCGTCGCGTTCAGGGTAGTCGGCCGCCGTGATGTCCATCAACTGCTGGAACTGGCACATCATGTCATCGCGCAGGAAGGTCATTGCCCTGACGAGTTCGGCGCGTTCAATCCTGACGACCAGCTCGTTCAGGAGAATGTCCACCGAACGGACCGTACCCGGCAGGCTGGCTTCGATATGTGCCCCCAGCTTCTGAAGCGCTTCATTGCTCATCGACCGATTCTTCCCTGAAATAGCTTGCCGAATGGATACCCATGGAGCCGGCCTGCAAAGCCGTGATGCCGCGCGGACACCGGACAGGCCAGGCAAACAGGCCAGCCGGCGGATCGTTGTTTATAACTTCAGGTAGAAAACCTTCGGGCAGGGGGCGGGGAACGATCGGCCGGCTCCGGACGGGGGCATAGCACCAATGTCAGAAGGCCTATCACTTAATCGCAGGGGCTTTTGCTCTCCCAGTCCGGTTATCGCCCCAAGGAGCCGGCGCCGACGCTGCAAGCCGGCGGCGAGGCACGGTTCCGCCGCGCGCATGCGCGTGGACCTATTGGAAGAAGGAGAAGCCGATGGCTAACCAAAACCAGAACGACACCCGGACCCAGGGTTCGCAATCGAGCGGCGGGCGGCAGGACAGTGCCGGAATCGACCCCAACAGCGCCTTTCCCGGCAACGCGGCCGGCGTCACCCAGCAGGCTACGACGGACCCGGCGGGAGCCACCGGCGGGCAGCAAGGCGATGGTGCGCCCATGGCGGACATCATCGACAAGGCGAAGAACAAGACCGCTTCGGAATTGCCGAACGCGGCGGGCTCCAAGGCCTCCGAGGAAGCGGATCGCACCCTGCGCGCCGCCGGCCACATGAGCACAGGCAATGTTCCTCACGGAGGGGACGACCCGCAGCACCGCACCAATGGGTCCATGACGCCGATGCCCGCCGAAACGGGCGGCAAGGGGAATGTGGGCGATACGCCCATGAAGGATGCGGGACCCGACAAGTAACGGGGCCGACGGAATCCAGGCTGGTTTCGGGACGGCGTCCGATCGATCGAGTGACGCCGTTCCGCGAATCATTTATTGGTCTGGGTGTTGCCGTCCGACCGCCCAACTCTAGCTACGGTAAATGAACTTGGACTTCATGCAGTTCCATACCGAGCAGGCAAGCTCTCTGCTCCGCGCGATGGGAAATCCGCAGCGCCTGCGTATCCTGCTGCTTCTGGCGGAACGCGAGCGCTCGGTCATCGAACTGGAGGCTCTGGTCGGCTTGAGCCAATCGGCCGTATCGCAGCATCTTGCGCGGTTGCGTCAGACCAAACTGGTCCGTTTCCGGCGCGACGGGCAGATGACGTTCTATGCGCTGGATGGCGACGAGGTCCGAAGCATCCTGATGACGCTCCACCTTCTCTATGGCAGGGACCAGGGTACGGCTGCGACCGGTCCTTCCGTGGCGGCCGAAAGCCCGGTGGAGGCCGATCAGTCGGACTGAGCGGTTTCCATCGGACTGAGCGGTTTCCATCGGACTGATCGGTTTCCGGCAGCTATCGGTTCTGATCGCCGGCGATAGTGTGGGACGTGCTCTCCGCAAGCGTCAGCGTGAAGCATGTGCCATGGACATGGACGGCGGAAAGACCGGCGCGGAGCCGTTGCACCATCATCGCCACGATATGCATACCCAGCCCCACCGTCTTGGGAAACTGAACTCCTTTCGGGATCCCCTTGCCGTCATCCGCGACCACGAGTTTCATCCGACCGTCGGACAGGTATCCGAACTGCACCCAAACCGTCCCTGTTCCCGACCTGTCGAAAGCATAGCGCAGGGCGTTGTCGATGAGTTCGGTAGCGATCAGGCCCAAGGGGAAGGCTAGGTCGGCGGACAGCTCGATGGACTCCGCCTCGACCTCGATCGTGTGCCGGGGCGGACCGACGTCATGGGCCTCGGCGATCTGCTGGCAGATTTCGCCGAGATACCGGTCCATTCTCACCCGTCCCGACCCGTCGCCTGAAGACAGCCGGTCATGGACCCGCGCCACGGCGTGGATACGGGCGACGATGGACTGGAGAGCCTGCCGCACCTGCGGATCTTCGGACCTCCCGGCCTGGACGCGGACCAGGCTCATGACGACCTGCAAGCTGTCCCGTACCCGACGTCCGATCTCGTGAAACAGATCTTCCTTGCAGCGCAGCAGTTCGTCCCGTTCCGCAAGCGCCTGTTCAAGGTGCCGGGTCCGTTCGGCGACCTGCTGTTCAAGCATCGTGTTCGACCGGATCAGCGCGGCGTTGGTTTCTTCAAGTTCTTCCGCAGTGATCTGCAGCTCCTCCAGGGAGACCTGAAGCTCCTCGTTGACGATGCTGAGTTCGCCCTCCAGGCCGGTGACCGGACGGACCGAGGATTTAGCGGCCGCAACCTGGGTTTCGAGCAGCCGGGCATGGGATTGGGCCAGCAGATGGCGAAGATGTGCGTTTTCGGCCAACGCCTTGGACTTTTCCATCTGAAGTTGGCGGTTCTCCTGGACCAACGCCTGGATTTCGCCGTCGGCAGTCTCCAGGGCGGCTTGGAGTTGCTCGTATTCCTGCCCATGGACTGAGAATTCGGAACAAGTTTGGTCATTGGCCATATCGAACCTAAGATGTCGGCGCGCCGTTGCGAAGATCAGGATACAGAATTGTTCAGGATGGGCGACTGTATTGACGCACGATCCTCTCGGCATTCTGAAGAACGAGGATGCATTGACCGCGGTTGTCGTCGGCATAGTAACTCTGCGCGTTGTCGAGCATCATCTTCACCTGTAGCTTCTGATCGGGCGGCAACCGCTCGGCGTCATTTTGAAGCCCGACCCACGCCGTCGGCTCGCAGGAGCCGATCGACTGGAACCGGCTGGGTGGCTCTCCCCCTGCCGCCAGGGTGCTCTGCCGGCTTTCCGTCTGCTGTGTACAAGCCGCTGTTATGATGAAGGCGGCGGTAAGCGCTGTCAGGTTCTTCATGAAATCTCACTCCATCGTTACCATTTGTAACAGTCCGAATTGCAGATCCATCCCCCTGTACTGATGATCGGCTGGATGCAAAAGTGTAGGTCGTGCCGCGGCGAAAGTCATATGAACGCCGGCGATCGAGGGTTTTCGACACTCTTTCCGACGCCCCGCGCCATGGAGGGGCGTGGAATATCGCCCTGCGAGCCAAATTTATTCATTAGAGAAACGTGATGGATTCGATGTCGGGTTGTTGATCCCCGTATGATGGATCTGACGGCTGTCAGTGTCGGGAGTCCCGATGGCTGTTCACCGGGGAGACGGGTTGTCCGCTCGCCGAAGGTCCTCCTGAAGAAGGCCGGCGCCATGCCGTGCCATTGTCGTCTAAGACGGAAGGAGGTAAGTGTGCTGAGGCAATTCTACGTAACCTGCCGCGTCGAGAAATGGTATGTCGATGAAGGGACGGAATCGCATGGTCCTTATCTAAGCAGGCACGACGCCATCGCCGATGCGGTTGACGCGGCCAAGCTGCTGGCCAAGCCTAAAAAACCGATTGAAGTCATCTTGAAGATACGGGGATCGGAAGCCGAGCTGGTCTGGAGTTCCAGGAAATCCTTCGTTCCCGTACCAAGTTTTTTTGCTGCGGACGATCGGAGGCTGGTCGAGGAGGTCGCCCTGTGACGCCTCTTGCTCCGGGAAACTCCAGACGCCTGGAACTCCCTGCCATCTCGCGTGGCGGGTCGTTCCTGGAGCGATCTTCATGACGCCGCGTGGCGGTCGGCTGGTTTGCCGGATGGACGATGGCTGCGAGGGCGTCCGCTTCCTGCATCCGCCGAAGCTCTTCCACAATCACCCGGTTTCAGATCATGCCGCGGTCAGGTTTAGATTTCATGCAGCACTCGATCCCGGACGATCATGTCCGCGTCAGTGTCAAGTTTGGCAGCCGATGGTTTACCGCCGACCTTCCAGTTCACCTGCTGGGAAGCGAGATGGACCGGCTGGCGCATGACCTCCATGGAAACGGCCACATCGATCGAGCGCCGGGCTTTGCCGCGCCAGCAATGCTGGCGACGGATCTGATGCGTTCGGCTGCCGCCGGGAAGGATGTCCGGACCCTCTGCCTCGCTGCCTTGTGGGTCGTGTTCCATCGGCCTCCGGACGCTCAGGCGGCGCAGGACTTCTTTCTGGAGATCGTCGAGTTCGACAGTCGCGCATGGATCGGCGTTTCGGCCGATGAGAGCGGAAGTCTTGCCTCCTTTTCCTATGACATAGCGCCCGCGCATCTGGCCGAGGTCGATACGGGGTTCGACCCTTCGGAGATACTGCCCGTTCTAAGCAGCCGTCACTGACGGATGATGCCAAGGGTGAGTCCGGCCACTGCGGCAAGACGGGCGGACTCTCGCATCGCCCGCTCAAGGCGGGAATCGTCGCATTTGCTCTCCAACTGCCTAATTATCTGGATATGATGTTCGGAAGCGTACAGACTATTCTACCTTAACCGTTGCTAGATACCCGCTATCAGTAAGGAGAAAGTCTGATGGTGGAATTCGGTCCTGAAGCTCGAAACGCCCGGCTCGCAGCACTGATGGAGCGGGCCGAAAAGGTCTTCGAACGGTCCCGTCGCCTGGTCGAAGAAGCGCGAAGAACAAGATCCGAGGCAGAGATGAAACTTATGTCCTATGTCGCGCACGATGAAATGAACGATACGAGTAAAATTTAGCGAAAGACTGATGTGACGGCGGGCTGCGTTTATTTGCCGACCGCGGCCTTGCTCTTACATTAGAAAAACTTAATTAAAGAGTATCGCCCAGCACGATTCCGGCTGTGGGCGACTGAGAGACGAGTGCTCCCGCTGAACCGAAGGGGGCACGAGTGTCTCAAATAGAACGATCCGCCGTCCAAAACCGGCTCCTTGCGTCTCTGCCATCCGCCGACTTCACCCATCTGGCAGCTTTCCTGACGTCCGTCGACCTGTCTCTCAAGCAGGTTCTCTTTGAGGCGGACGTGCCGATAGAGACCGCCTACTTCGTCGAGACGGGCATGGTATCGTATCTGGCTTATGTGGAGGGCGGGGAAGCCATCGAGGTCGGACTTGTCGGTTCCGAGGGTATGGTCGGGATGCCGCTGGTCCTCGGCGTGGACAGGGGGCCTGCCGGGGGGATCGTTCAGATGCAAGGTACGGCCTTGTGCATGACCTCGGCAGCTTTGAAGCAGGCCTTCGGCGAGAGCGAAGCGTTGCGCGGTCTGCTGCTGCGCTACATGCAGGCACTTTACACGCAGGTTTCGCAAACCGCGGTGTGCAACGGTCACCATTCGCTCGAGGAGCGTCTGGCACGCTGGATGCTCATGGCGCACGATCGCGCCGAAGGCGATCAGTTTCCGATGACCCATGAGTTCATGGCGATGATGCTAGGGGTCCGCCGTTCCGGCGTGACGGTCACTGCCGGCGCCCTGAAGCAGGCCGGTATGATCTCCTATGGGAACGGCCAGATGACCATACTCGACCGTTCAGGCCTGGAGGCTACCGCGTGCGAATGCTACGGCACTGTTCAACGGCATTTCAAACAGTTGTTCGGGGATGATGCGATGAAAAGCGCGCAACCGAAATGCCGGTTCTGAGAAATAGTATCGGCCGTTAAAGCCGATCGCCGCCCACTGGAAAAGCCTGCCCGGGAAAACCTGCTCCTCCTCGTGCTCGAACACCCTGCGCGCCGCGCGCTCGCGGACTTCAGGGGGCTTGTTTCGGGGGCGTATTCGGGTGATGCCTGTTTCGTCATGATCCGATCCTCTTCACCGGCATGCCGCCCATTTCCTGGATGACCGCGCCCCTGTCGTGGCGACTTTGAAGGCGGCCATGCTGACGGCGGCCCGCCGGCACGAACTCCGGCGCGACGCGCTGTTCGTATTCACGACCAAGGAGGAGGAGACGAACGCAGGCGCGCAATACGCCGCCCGGACCCTTCCCGGCGCCATCAGCATTGCGGTCGAGGTCGGCCCGGTTGCTGGCGAGTACGACACCAGCCTGAGCGCCGACCCCATCGTGCTGACGGGGGATGAGAAGGGCTATTACACCAAGTCGGTATCGGATGGCTTGCTGCGCGCTGCCGAGCGGTGCGGCCTCAAGCCCCAGCCAGCACTGATGCCGGGGTTCGCTTCCGATGCCAGCGCGGTCCTGGGGTCCGGCTCGTCCGCACGGAGCGGATGCATCGCCATTCCGACCGAGAGCACCCATGGCTACGAGTTGGTTCTGCAGGACGGCATCGACGCCTGCGCCCGCACCCTGGCCGAATACCTGCTGGGCGAACCGGTAGACCGAGCTTGAACCTGCAATCGGGAACCGGACTTCATGATCGCCATTGCGAACCCGATCATTGTCCCGTTCCCGGTCCGTCGGACAGGGTGGAGAAGGATCGCGGAGGACGCCGGAGTTTTCGCGCTGGTCGATACCCCGTGGGTCCCAAAACGACCGGAGCCGCCCAAGGGCGGCTCTGACGTCGGTATCGTATACTTGGATTTACAAGAGGAAAGTGGCGCGCCCGAAGAGATGGCGTGCCGCAATCCACAAAGGGCTGATCCTCATGCATTCATAGGCACGAGAAGCCAACAAGCAGATAAATCGTAGCAGCCTTCGTAGCAGAAGCCAAGCGCTTGGTATGGTTAACTATTTACACGATATGGCAGCACGGGCAGCGGCGTATACGATTTACCGCTTCGGTGCGTATGTTGCTGGATTATTTACAAAATTTTTTTATTTAATAGTTCAGCGGCAACCAAACTACCTTTCGCTGTTCGACAGCCTAGCTATGTGGTTTCCAGCGCCGACAGGATAATCTTGACCGACTGCGTATAGGCGCATGAGGGAGGGGGGCTTGGCCCCTGCCTGGGGGGTGCGTCAAGACAGAACTGTTTTACCATGTAGCCTTCTCCGCCAGATCAACCACAGGCAGTTTAGGGCTACTATCAGGCTAGATATTTCGATAGTCGTTTGCCCAGCGGCATCATGGTGCCTTCCTTGGTGGGATGCCCCGCTATGACTCTGGAAGGCATGTAGGGTGAGTCCTGTCGGCTTCCCGCTACTTCACCCCTTGCCAGAACCAGAGGCTACTCTGCGGCCTCTTGGCGGGCTTCCGTGGAATCAAGGATGCGGTATACGCTGGCTCGTCCAATTCCTAGGCGCTTAGCGATCTCGCCGGCACCCAGTCCGTTGGCCTTCAGCGCACGCACCTGTGCCGAGTCAATGCTCGGCTTCCTGCCTTGGTAGACGCCTTCAGCCTTGGCTTTGGCAATCCCCTCCAACTGACGCTCCTTGCGCAAGTTCGTTTCGAACTCCGCGAACACGCCCAGCATATCGAGGAACGCCTTGCCTGCCGCCGTGCTGGTATCGATAGGTTGCTCAGTCGCTTTCAGACTTACGCCCTTGGCCTTCAGTTCCCGAACGATGTCCTGAAGGTCGCCGATGCTGCGGGCTAGGCGGTCAACCCTGGTCACTACCAGCACGTCTCCAGGCTGAAGGAACTGAAGCAGGATATCCAACTCGGCTCGCCCTTGGCGACTGGTGCCGCTAACCTTCTCCGACCGCACCATTTCACACCCAGCCGCTTTCAGCGCCGTGGTCTGGATAGACAGGTCTTGGTCAATGGTGCTTACTCTGGCGTAGCCGTAGACAGTCATGCTCGTTCCCCCCGGATATGTCTCATTTGGGTCTAGAGCCTGAGCTTTGCATGTCTTGAAATCGAACGTCAACCCAAATGAGACTCATGAATGCTGGGGTAAGTGTCTCATGGCCCTTGTCTCGCAAGGGTATACCTAAAAAGTGCAAGCCCTAAGATTGCCCAACAAAATTTCCTTTCTTGCTGCTGCTACATCGCCACCTGCATGCGCTCTAGAAAGCAGCTACTTCCCTGAGGGTATGTGTTGTATCATTGTCACTGTGTGTGGCTTTGACCATGAGATGAGGGTGGATGTTGTTGCAAGCGACGCTGTTCCAGGTATCTATACCCCCAAGACGACAGCGGGGACGACACGATCGTGGCTGCGTCGGTTGAATGAATACTCGATAGGGGTAGCTTAAATGAAAAAGATCCTTTTGGGGACCACCGCGATCGCAGCCGCTGCTCTGTACGCGCAGTCCGCTCAGGCGCAGATCACCGTCTCCCTTGGTGGCTATACCGAGTTCTTCGGTGCCTACTATGACGACGATGTTCCCGGCCGCACCAGCCGTGAGTTCCAGTTGGAGACGGAAGTCGTCGTCCGCGCCGACGGCAAGGCCGACAATGGTCTGCTCTACGGTGCTAAGATCGAATTGCAGAATGGTCAAACATCTGGGGTCACCACAGATGAGGCTTCGGTCTATCTGTCCGGCACCTGGGGCCGAATCGAACTCGGTGACTTCGATGGCGCCGCCGACACCTTGGCCATCTACGCCCCGCTGGTCGGCATCGAGCAGATTGACGGCGACGCTTACGACTTCATGAGCGCTAACGCTGGCGGTACTTTGTTCGGTGCTCAACCGTTCTTTGGCCTCGTCAAAGCCCCTGACTCGGGTGACGCGACCAAGATCATGTACCTGACCCCGCGGTTCGCTGGTATCCAGGCTGGCGTCAGCTATGCCACCCAGAACCAGAGCGAAGCCCAGAGTGTTATTGCTCTGAAGACCACGACGCCCTCCTACAAGGACTTCTGGGAATTCGGTGCGAACTACACCGGCACCTTCGCCGGCTTCTCGGTCGCCGCTGGCGCCACAGGCTCCATGGGTAGCGGCGAAGACCGTCAGTTCCCTCCGTTCGCAGCTGCGACCCAGCTTGAGGACTTCTTCGCTTGGCAGGCTGGTGCTCAGCTCGGGTATGCCGGCTTCAAGTTCGGTGGCGGCTACATCGATGGCGACGACTTCGGTGCTCGCCGGAACACCGAAGCCGGCGACGCGACCGCTTGGCACGTCGGTGCCAGCTACACGGCTGGTCCATTCGCTGTCGGTGTGACCTATGCCGATGCTGAAGGTGCCAAGAGTGACTTCGTTACCTATGCGGAGGACTATAAGACCTATGGTGGTGGTGTTGCTTACACTGTTGCCCCAGGCCTTGTCCTTCAAGCTGACCTGATGTTTGTCGACGAAACGGTTGTTAACACTACCAGTGGCTTCAGGGCCGACAATGAGGGCTATGTTGCGGTCGTCAGCACTCGTCTGAACTTCTAACATCCCACGTTGTAAATCGCTATTGTCGACGAAAGAGGGGCAGTGTTTATCGCTGCCCCTTTTTTACGATTACAGCCCTTTTGGCCAGCTACAGTCCCCTTTGGACAGCATTCAGTCTTCTAAGCTGTTGACCTCATCAAGTTGGCTTTTAACATCAAGAGGACAGTAGATCTCCAATAAGTTGGCCCAGTCAAATGTAGATACTAGCCAGTTCAACCCCTGTTCGTGATGAGCAAATTTGATGGGCATATCGATCTCGATGGTAAGTGTTGTTTTTCGACACGACAAACTTGCTCTGATACTCGCAGATCTCCCAGCTGGCTTGCCTATTTGCTGCAATAGGCACTCTGGAGGAGCAGGAAAAAAAAGTTTGATCGCTTCTCGAATGTCTAGATTGATTTCATCGAGCGAGTTCCAATCGACGCGCACTCTCCACGTCTTTTCATAGTTACCGTCTGCATGACGATTCAGACCGACATGATCTAAGACCTTAGACACTGAGTCGATACCTAACGCGTTCTCTCCTGAAAGCCAACGGGATAGGGCTGATCTATTTACTGCCACATCCCGCGCGACTTTCTGAATACTTGAATGCAACTTTATAACGGATCTGATGCCTCGCCGCGTTTCTGAAAGGGCAAGATCAATTGGCGGTTTTCTTGCGTGGCTCTCGACAATCTGCTCAATTTCATCAATAGAAACGTCCAAGTAGGTTCCTTGAGTAACCATTCTCGCCATATGCGCCATGAGTAATGCTGGTGGCCCTTCACATTCCCGCTCACCTCTTGCCCACGCTTCAACGGTTCGTGGCGAAACGCCAAGATAATTAGCTGCGCGTTCAGCCCAACTATTGTGTCGATTACCATTCAACAGATAACCGATTTCGCGCACGAGTGCGGGTGATAAGGTGAAGTTATTCGTCATGATACTAAGTTTGCCTCACGCTTTTCGACTGCATAGCTGCGTGGTTGCGAGTATTGGATTCATCTTTATCATCTCCGTATATACGCATGGCGTGAGAAGTCGAAACCAGTATCTATTGTAGTTGGTATGCTGGATCTCGCTCAGAAGGCTGGTCCGCAAGTGGGTATTCGATTGGCTCACAGGCAATAATGGAAAATCATCAGTTTCAGTGTTCGACAGGTTACTGGTGAGAACATAGACACCCACGCCCACAGATTGTACATGAGCTCAGAAACTGGTAAGTGCGCCGAGAGTGCTCTTGATTCGAGCTATTTCGTACCTTGCGAATTCAATGCCTTGCAAGACGGCTACATCAGCATCG
>NZ_JCACHA010000683.1:0-12425 GCF_059503625.1 Skermanella sp. | reverse complement strand
AGACCGTTCTGTATCATCTGTCAACGAGAATTATCCGATGGGACTTATGCAGGACCAAGCCGCCAAATCCGCCCGCACCCGCATCCTCGAAGCCGCCGCCGAGCTTTTCTACCGCGAAGGCATCAGGGCGGTCGGCATCGATGCCGTCATCGCCCATTCCGGCGTCGCGAAGATGAGCCTGTATAGAAACTTCGCCGGAAAGGACGAGCTGGTCGCGGCTTTCCTGGAATATCGCGACCAGATCTACTGGACATGGTGGGACAAGGTGACGGCGCGTCATCCGGGCGACGCGCGGGGCCAGATCAGGGCAATCTTCGAAGCGGTCGGAAAGCGGACGGCCAACCCGGATTACCGGGGCTGCCCCTTCATCAATACGGCGGTCGAGTTCCCGGACCCCGATCACCCCGGCCGCATCGTCGCCCTTGCCAACAAGCTGGAACTGCGCAAGCGCCTGCGCGGACTTGGCGAGATGGCCGGCGCCCATGATCCGGCTATGCTGGCCGATCAGCTTCTGCTCCTGATCGAGGGGACCTATGTCAGCGGCCAGACCATCGGGGCGGAAGGCGTCGGACAAAAGGCGGCCGCAGCGGCGGCGGACATCCTGGTGGAGGCGGCTTGCGCGGAACGACGAGCCAATGATTCTTAACTATAAATCAATGAAACGCCGTTAATCCTTCGATGAGGTGAAGCACGCCGCGCAGGATGGTTTGCGCGGCTGGACTATTGCGGGAGGTTGATAGGCTTGGATGGCTGGGCTGTTTGACCACCTGTCCAACATGATCGCCCGCTTCCGCGGCAAACCGGAGGTTTCTTCCGCTGCCGAAACCGCATCGGTGGCGGCGCGCCGGCTGGGCATCGGAGGACATCCTGCACCGCCGCCGGTACCGGAAACCGAGTTCCGAATCCAGGACGGGCGTCCCTCCGGCACCCGCTCCACCGAAGGCGCCCTAGCCGATCTGCGCCACGCCATGGCGGAAGCGGACAAGCGCCAGGCCCGGACCGATACCGATGCGGCGCTCCTGCTGGCGGTATTGCTGACGAAGGGACACGGCCTCAACCGTGCCCAGGCGCTCCAGCTTCATGACGACCTGATGCGCGGAAGCCTGCGGGAGGCGGATCGCAAGGCTTTGCGCGTTCTCTACAAATCCCTGCATGGCCGCGAGTTCACCTGCCGCGTTCCTGCGGCACTGATGGACTGAGCCTTGGTTTAAAAGTTAGATTAAGGAAATCAAACCTTTACCGGTGTGGAGCGTTAAATGTCGGGCTGAACTCACCGGTCAAGCTTCGATGGCGGCGGTATCAGCCCTTGCTCCTGCTCCGGTCCTGTTTACAGCTTTGCAGGATCGCGCCGGACACCGGCCGTTCGATCTGAAGCCATTCCGGATGATACCGTGCCGCGTGAGCCAGCATGGCAAGCAGGCAATCGACTGCGTCTTCGGGCGTCAAGTTGCGCTTTCGCTCCATCAGGACGCGGATAGCGGCCCGATAGGCCTCACCGGGATCGGAGTTCATGCCCCTGGCATAGGCATAAGCGGTGACCACGGCTCGTATAAGCTCGTCTGAAGCGGTCTGCTCCATGGGCGCGACATCCCAGCTACGACATGTGGCGCAAGTTTGGCAGAAATATAGAAAAAACCTGAAGTACCCAATCGTACGTCTGCTGCCTGAACGCGTACGTCTGCGGTAAAGTCATATTACGCAGGCGCCCAGGCCGTCGCGGGCGACGGTCATCATCCGCTGCTGGATCACGTTGGCGCGGCTGGCGATGTAGCGGGTCGGCTTGGCCGGGGACCAGCGCAGGGGGTTGGGCAGGACCGCGGCCATCAGGGCCGCCTCGCGCCGGGTCAGGCCGGCCGCCGGTTTTCCGAAAAAGGCATGGGATGCCGCTTCGGCCCCGTAGATGCCGTCACCCCACTCGATGATGTTCAGATAGACTTCCATAACCCTCGCCTTGGGCCAGAGCAGTTCCATCCAGAGGGTGAACCAGGCCTCCAGCCCTTTCCGCAGATATGTCCGGTCCTGCCAGAGCCAGGCGTTCTTGGCGGTCTGCATGGAGATCGTGCTGCCGCCGCGCAATTGCCCACCGGCAAGGTTGCCCTGCCACGCCTGCCGCATCGACGCCCAGTCGAAACCGGCATGGCTGCAAAACAGGGTATCCTCCGACGCGATCACCGCCTGGGACAGGTTGGGTGAGATCTCGTCCAGGCTGCGCCAGCTCTTGTCGATACCGGCGCCTCCCGCCATCCGGATCAGCATCAGCGGCGTGCCGGGGGGCGGGACGAAGCGGTAAAGGGTGACCCAGCCGACCGAGACGGCGGCGAGCGCCACCCCCATCACGAACAGGAAGCGGAGGACCTGTCGCCCGGATACGGCCCTGGTGACGCGCTGGGCGAAGGTCATGGAGGCTGGGGCACGGGAAAGGACAAGGCGGGGACCGGACAGTGATCGACGGGAGCCGCATCATAACCGCCCGTCCGGTCGAGGCAACCTCCACCTGTTCCGCATCGGCACACTCGCGCGGAGCGTCCCGGCCTTCTATACTGCCGCCGTAATGGACATCGTTCAATCCTCAGCGCCTACGCGGCGCCTGCTGTTGCCGGATGCCCCGGCGCTCGTCGCCGGGGCGCGGAAAGCCGTCTGGCTGACTTCGGACGGCGAGGTCGAGACGATCGACCTGGGCGAAGCGCGGCTGCGCCTCCAGCGCGACGTCCTGCTGGTCTGCCACGCCAAGGCGCTGGGACGGCGGCTCAACGCCGACCGCTTCACGGCGCTGGATCTGCTGGAACTGTTCGCCTTCGTCCATCCCGCCCGCTTCGTCGTGCCGACACCGCGCGGGCTGGCGGAGGCGCTGGGACTGCCCAAGCCGGACGGCGCGGAGGACGACGCGCTCACCCTGATCCGCGCCACCCGCCAGCTCCTGACCGACCTGTCCGACCCGGACTTCGAGGAGAAGTCCGATCCCGTCGCTATCGCGTGGTTCATGGGCGGCGGAGGCGGCGGCAGCCAGGGCTACAGCTGGCCCTGGGCAAGCTTCGCGCTGTCGGCGCTGGGAGCGCCCAACGGGCCGCCGGGGCGCCGCGCGCTCGGTGCCTTCCAGGTCTGGAAAGCGATGCCGGAATGGGAGGACGAGGCGCCGGAGCCGCCGCCGGGCCAGCTTCCCGTCCACGCCAACGACGCGCGCCGCCGTCTCGCCGATCTTTTGCAGGCGAGCATCCAGGGCAAGGCGGCGGAGCCCCGGCCGCAGCAGTCCGACTACGCCAGCGCCGTCAGCACCGCTTTCACGCCGCGCGCCAATCCCGGCACGCCCAACCTCGTCCTGGCGGAAGCCGGGACAGGCGTCGGCAAGACACTGGGCTATCTGGCCCCGGCCAGCCTGTGGGCGGAGCGGAACCGGGGGACGGTGTGGATTTCCACATACACCCGCAACCTTCAGCACCAGATCGACGGCGAGCTGGACCGGCTGCACACCGATCCGGCGGTCAAGTCGCGGAAGGTGGTGCTTCGGAAGGGCCGCGAGAACTATCTGTGCCTGCTCAACCTGGAGGAGGCGGTCGCCAGCCTGCCGAGCCAGCCGATGTATGCGACGGCGCTGGGCCTGATGGTCCGGTGGGTGGCGGCCACGCGCGACGGCGACATGCAGGGCGGCGACTTTCCCGGCTGGCTGCCCGATCTGGTCGGCCGCGCACGGACCATGACGCTGGCCGACCGGCGCGGCGAGTGCATCTATTCCGCCTGCCAGCACTACCGCAAATGCTTCATCGAGAACACGATCCGCCGGGCGCGCAAGGCCGACATCGTGATCGCCAACCATGCCCTGGTCATGATCCAGGCGGCGCTGGGCGGTGAGGACGCCGCCCTGCCGACCCGCTACGTCTTCGACGAGGGGCACCATGTCTTCGACGCGGCGGACAGCGCCTTCGCCGGCCACCTGACCGCGCAGGAAACATCGGAGCTGAGGCGCTGGCTGCTGGGCGCCGAAGGCGGCCGTACCAGCCGCGCCCGTGGCATCAAGCGCCGGGTGGAGGACCTTGTCGCCGGCGACGAGGAAGGGCTGGCGATGGTCGATGCCATCGTCCACGCCGCCCGCGCGCTTCCGGGGGAAGGCTGGGGCAACCGCCTGACCGACGAGATGGGGACGGGGCCGGCGGAAACCTTCCTGCTGATGGTGCGGCGGCAGGTCCATGCCCGCGCCCATGGCCGCGACAGCTTCTACAGCCTCGAGACGGAAACCGTCGAGCCGGTGGAAGGTCTGGCGGCGGCGGCTCAGGAGCTTGAGAAGGCGCTCGGACGTCTCCAGGTGCCGCTGGAGCATTTGGCGAACCGTCTGGCGGCGCGGCTCGACAACGAGGCGGCTGAGCTTGACAGCGACACCCGGCGGCGGATCGAGGCGGTCTGCCGAAGCCTCCAGCGGCGCGGCAGCGTGACGCTCAAGGGCTGGCGCGACATGCTGAAATGCGTCGGGCAGCCGACTTCGCCGGGCTTCGTCGACTGGTTCGGCATCGAGCGGCAGGACGGCCGCGACATGGATGTCGGGATGTACCGGCACTACGTCGATCCGACGATACCGTTCGTAGCGACCGTCGGATCGCAGGCCCACGGCATGGTCGTGACCTCCGCGACGCTGACCGACGGCACCGGCGATGTCGAGCAGGACTGGATGGCGGCTTCGGTCCGGACGGGGGCCGTCCATATGGCGTGGCCGGCGCTTCGGGCCAGCGTGCCGTCGCCCTTCGACTATCCGGCGCGGACCAGGGTCATGGTGGTCAACGATGTCCGGAAGGACGATCTGGTGCAGGTCGCGGCGGCCTACCGGGAACTGTTCCTGGCGGCGGGCGGCGGAGCGCTGGGCCTGTTCACGGCGATCAGCCGGCTCCGTGCGGTCTACCAGCGGATCGCCGAGCCGCTGGAGTTGGCGGGGCTGCCGCTCTACGGCCAGCATGTCGATGGGCTGGACGTCTCGACCCTGATCGACATCTTCCGGGGCGAGGAGCAGGCCTGCCTGCTCGGCACCGATGCGGTCAGGGACGGCGTGGACGTTCCCGGCCGGTCGCTGCGCCTGATCGTGTTCGACCGCGTGCCGTGGCCCCGGCCCGACATCCTGCACCGTGCCCGCCGCGAGGCTTTCGGGGCGAAGCGGTATGACGACATGATCACGCGCCTGCGGCTGAAGCAGGCGTTCGGACGGCTGGTGCGGCGTGCCGACGATACGGGGGTGTTCGTCCTGCTAGACCCCATGATGCCGTCGCGGCTGGCCGGGGCTTTCCCCGAGGGCGTGGAGATGCAGCGAGTCGGTTTGGCCGAGGCGGTCAGGATGACGCGGGAGTTTCTGAATCCGGGTTGAACCTCATCCGGAACGTGGCGCCCTGACCGTTCTCGAATATCGGGGTGCCGCCGAGCTGGCCCGCCAGAGACCGGATGATCTGCATGCCGAGGCCCTTGCCTTTCGCTACGTCGAAACCGTCGGGCAGGCCTACTCCATCGTCCATGATCACCAACTCGCGGAACCCGGCATCCTGATCGGTCAAGGTGATGCGGATCGTGCCGGAACGGCCATCGGGAAAGCCGTGCTTGAAGGCGTTCGACAGCACCTCGTTGACGATCAGGCAGAGCGGGATGGCATGGTTCAGCGGGAACCACGCGTCGCCGACGTCGATCCGGACCGCGACTTGCCCCTCCGTCCCGTAGGCGCTTTGGAGGTTGTCGGAGAGCTGGCCCAGATAGGTGGCGAAGTCCACGTCGGTCAGCTCCTTGGAGCTGTAGAGCAGGTGATGGACGAGGCTCATGGCGTGGACACGGTCTACGCTCTTTTGCAGCGACTCCTTGGTTTCCCGGTCGGACGAGCGTGCGGCCTGGAGACGAAGCAGGGAAGTTATCACCTGAAGGTTGTTCTTGACCCTGTGGTGGACTTCCTGGAACAGCGTCTCGAGCTGCGCATTGGCGGCGGTAAGCTGCTTCGTGCGTTCCTCTACCCGCTGTTCCAGATCCCGCTTCATCTCCCGGTCGGCCGCGGCCTGCCGGACCGCCATGGTCGAGAGCGGCCACAGGGCCATGCCGGCGGCGCCCGCGACGACCCAGTAAACCCAGATCTCGGCGGTCCAGGCGCGGGTGATATGCTCGTTCGCGACGGCGACGCTGATGTAGAGGGGCAGGCGTTCGACCTTGCGGAAGGCGTGGACGGGGCTTTTCCAGTCCGCGACATGGGACAGCGTCGTCATCCCGGCGGCGGAACCCTGCGGCAGCGGCAGGTCCGGCAGCGGATCGGGCTGGCCCGACTCCACGCGCGTCAGGATCGAGCCGTCCGCCGCCCGGCGCATGGTGATGACCGGATCGAGCCGCAGGTCCAGCGAGCCGTAGAACGACGTGAAATATTCCAGGTCGATCGTCAGCGACACCACTCCCCGGAAGCTGCCGTCGTCGGCGGAAAGCCGGCGGCTCAGCAGGAAGGTGGGCTTGTTGGTGACGCGGCCGATGATCAGGGAGCCGACGAACAGGCCGCTGTCCGCTTCCCGCTGGGCCAGGAAGATATCGCGGTCGGATGCGTTGCTCGGCGGCGTGGGGAGCGCCACCGTGCTCATCCGCAACTGGCCGCTGCTGTCGTTCAGCCAGATATTGTCGATATAGGGAAAGCGGTCGCTGAGGCCCCGCAGCCGTTCCCACAGCACCAGATCCTTCGACAATGTGTCCCAGTCGGCCGCCTTGACCGCGTTGCTGGCTTCCAGCAGGGCCAGATCGGAGGCTTCGAACAGGCGGGTGGCATGGTCGGCCAGGAAGAAAGCGGCGTTGCCGGTGGTGCGTTCCGCTTCGAGCACGAGATTGCGCCGGCTGTCGTAGATCAGCCACGAGACGGCGGTAACGATGACCAGCATCGCGAAGATGCTGAGATAGATGGCGCTGGCGGTTCGTCCCGGCCGAACCAGCGCCCATCGGCCATCGGCCTTAGCCGGTGCCAGCGATGATGTCGGCAACTGCTTTGCGAAGGTTTTCGACGCGGAAGGGTTTTGCAATGAAGCGGGCAGTCCGGATCTGCGGGTTGGGGGTGAAGGTTTGGTTGCCCGAGACGAATATTACCGGAACTTCCCTTCTCCCCGCTATGCGTTCCATCGCCCGGATGCCATTTCCCTGCCGAAGCTGAATATCGGCGATCACCAGGTTCGGCAATGTGGCGTCCGCTTCCCGCACCGCGTCCGCTTCGGTGTCGACCACCGCGCAGACTTGATGGCCCATGTCCTCGACGAGGATCTGGAGCTCCAGCGCCACCAGCGGCTCGTCTTCCACGATCAGGACCTGTGCCCGATAGCTGGATTTCACCGCCAGGAGGCGGGGGTCCGACGAGAGTTGGCTGGCAAAGCGGTTTGGGAACATGACCATCGTTAAAGTTTAAGGGGCATTGAGGGCTGGTTTGAACGAAGCGGATCTATCCGGCATTTTAAACCCGGAGGCGCCTGATTGTTCCGAGGCTTGAACAAAAATGTGGTCACGCCGGAGTGTCCGATGTATCAATCGATAGGACTATGATAGGTCTGCCCCGATGCCTTGTCGAGCCGGACGAAGGGCGGTCTCGTTCGGTCCCGGCACCGGGCTACGGACTTGAAGAGCGGCCCTGGCGCGGGCACATAGGCGCGGAACACCTGACAAGGCATATCCATGATCGACCATCACGCCGCGCTGATCTACACCATGGTCCTGGTATCCGCCTCGGATGCCGACATGACGGACGCGGAGCTGAGCACCATCAGCGAAACCGTCCGCTACCTGCCGGTCTTCCGCGACTTCGATACCGAAAACCTGACCCGCATCGCCGGGGATTGCACCCGCCTGCTGGGCGAGGCCGACGGTCTCGACACGGCGCTGGAGGAGATCAAGGAAGCCCTGCCGAAGAAGCTGCGGGAGACGGCCTATGCCGTCGCCTGCGACGTCGCGGCGGCCGACGGCTACACGACCCAGGAGGAACTGCGGCTGCTGGAGCTGCTCCGCGAGGTCCTGAAGATCGACCGGCTGAACGCCGCCGCGATCGAGCGCGGCGCCCGTGCCCGGCACATGACGCTCTGACCGCTCCCGCCCAGGGCTACTTGCCCTTGGTTTCCGTCGGCTCGTTGGCGTCGGGGACGGCGGCCCTGTCTTCGACGTCCTTGGCCGATTCCTCAGCCTGCGGCTGGCCGCCTTCGCGGGTCTCGCGCTCGACCTGCTGGCCGTTGATGCCGACCGGGTTCTCGCGCAGGTTCTTCAGCGCGGAGGCGGCGTCGTCCTGGTTGCCGGAATTGTCCACCGGGTCGGGCGAGCGCGTTCCCTGCGGCGTCGAACCGGGCTCGAGGCTGCGGACGACGTTGGGGTCCTCCGTCAGCGTTTCCTTCTTGATGCCCTGGGCCTGTGCCGCATAAGCGGCCAAGATCAGCATGGCGGCGCCTATCGCGATCGGCATTCTGTGCAAGATGCGGCTTCCTTTCGAATTTCCCGGCCCGAAGTCCGTGATGAATATGTCTTCCAGACAGCCGTAAACAGCGGCGCACCCCGTTGGTTTCTTATGCTTTCGAAGGTGCGACTTTTCGTTCCCTGGCGTGTTGACCCCCCGTTAGGGCGCGAAGCGCTTGGGTGAGCATAGGGACGAGTGGATATGGCATCGGATCAGAAGAAGACCGGGACCGTGGAACGCCGGGACTTCCTGAAGGCCGTCGGACTGGCCGGAGGCGCTGCGGCGGTAGCAGTGCCGCTGGCGGTGACCGGCGCACAGGCGGAGGAAAGCGCAGAGGAGCGGGTCAAACCCCGCTACCAGGAAACTCAGCACGTCAAGCAGTTCTATGCGCTGAACCGGCTTTGATGAGGAGAACCGTCCAATGCTGGTAAAGAGACGCGCCGCTTCCGCCCAACGCTCCTCCCTCGCATCCACCCTGACGGCGGCCGCCGCCAATGCCGCCGGCCCGCTGGACCGCCGGACCTTCCTCCGCAACTCCGGCCTTGCCGCCGGCGGCATGGCGGCGCTGGGCGCCTTGCCGCTCGCCACCGTGAAGAAGGCCGAGGCCGGACCGGTCGATCCCGATATCGAGGTGACCCGGCGCAAGAGCATCTGCACCCACTGCTCGGTCGGCTGCACGGTCATCGCCGAGGTCCAGAACGGCGTCTGGACCGGTCAGGAGCCGGGCTGGGACAGCCCGATCAGCCAGGGCACGCACTGCGCCAAGGGCGCTTCGGTCCGCGAGCTGACCAAGGGCGAGCGCCGCAACAAGTATCCGGTCAAGCTGGAGAACGGCGAGTGGAAGCGGATCACCTGGGATCAGGCGATCGAGGAGATCGGCAACAAGCTGCTGGAGATCCGCGAGAAATCCGGCCCGGACAGCGTGTTCTGGCTGGGCTCCGCCAAGTTCTCCAACGAGGGAGCCTATCTGTACCGCAAGTTCGCGGCCATGTGGGGGACCAACACGGTCGACCACCAGGCCCGCATCTGCCATTCCACCACGGTCGCCGGCGTCGCCAATACATGGGGCTACGGCGCCATGACCAACAGCTACAACGACATCCAGAACGCCAAGGCGCTGATGATCATCGGCGGCAACCCGGCCGAGGCGCATCCGGTGTCGATGCAGCACATGCTGCGGGCGAAGGAGCATAACCGGGCGCCCTTCATCGTCATCGACCCGCGCTTCACCCGCACCGCCGCCCACGCGACCGACTTCGTCCGCATCCGCCCCGGCACCGACATTCCGCTGATCTGGGGCATGCTGTGGCATGTCTTCGAGAACGGCTGGGAGGACAAGGAATTCATCCGCCAGCGCGTCTACGGCATGGACGAGATCCGCGCCGAAGTCGCCAAGTGGAACCCGCAGGAGGTCGAGCGCGTCACCGGCGTTCCCGGCGACCAGCTCCGCAAGGTCATCGAGCTGATGGCCAAGAACAAGCCTTCGACCCTGATCTGGTGCATGGGCGCCACCCAGAAGACGGTCGGCACCGCCAACGTCCGGGCCTTCAGCATCCTTCAGCTGGCGCTGGGTAATATCGGCGTCGAGGGCGGCGGAGCCAACATCTACCGGGGTCACAGCAACGTCCAGGGCGCCACCGACATGGGCCTGGACGTCACGTCGCTGCCGTCCTACTACGGTCTGGCCGAAGGCGCGTGGCGGCACTGGGCGCGCGTCTGGGAAGTCGACTACGATTGGGTCAAGAGCCGCTTCGCCTCCAAGGAGCTGATGGAGACCAAGGGCATCCCGACCACCCGCTGGTTCGACGCCGTGCTGGCGAAGCCGGGCGAACTGGACCAGCCCAACAACATCAAGGCCTTCGTCACCTTCGGCCACGGCGGCAACACGGTCACCCGGATGCCGGAGATGCGCCGGGGCCTGGAAGCGCTGGAGCTGATGGTCGTGGTCGATCCGCACCCGACCACCTTCGCGTCGGTCAGCGGGCGCAAGAACGGCACCTATATCCTGCCGGCCTGCACCCAGTTCGAACTGGCGGGCTGCCGCGCCGCATCCAACCGGTCGCTCCAGTGGTCCGATCCGGTGGTCGATCCGATCTTCGAGTCCAAGGACGACTACGAGACCATGTACCTGCTGGCCCGCAAGCTGGGCTTCGCGGATCAGCTGTTCAAGAACATCACGGTCGACGGCACCAAGCCGCGCGCCGAGGATATCCTGCGGGAGATCAACCGGGGCAGCCTTGCGACCGGCTATACCGGCCAATCGCCCGAGCGGCTGAAGATGCACATGGAGTATCAGGCCGACTTCGACAAGATTTCCATGCGGGCGACCAAGGGGCCGTGCAAGGGCGAGTACTACGGTCTGCCCTGGCCGTGCTGGGGCACGCCCGAGATGAAGCATCCCGGCTCCGCCGTGCTCTACGATACCTCCAAGCATGTCATGGACGGCGGCACCACCTTCCGCGCCCGGTTCGGGATCGAGCGCAACGGCGTCAGCCTGCTGGCCGACGGCTCCTACACGGTGGGGTCGGAGATCACCGACGGCTATCCCGAGTTCACCATGGCGGTGCTGAAGAAGCTGGGCTGGGACGGCGACCTGACGGCCGACGAGATGGCCGTCATCAACAAGATCGGCGGCGACAGCGTCGATCAGGTGAGCTGGATGACCGACCTGTCCATGGGCATCATCCGGGTCGCCTTGAAGCACGGCTGCGTCCCGCACGGCAACGCCAAGGCTCGGGCGGTGGCCTGGAACCTGCCCGACCCGGTGCCGGTCCACCGCGAACCGCTCTATACCCCCCGGCGCGATCTGGTCGAAAAGTATCCGGCGCTGGACGACCGCCGCGACTTCCGCATGACGCACCTCGGCAAGAGCATCCAGGCGCGCGACGTGTCGAAGGACTTCCCGATCATCCTGACCTCCGGCCGTCTGGTCGAGTACGAGGGCGGCGGCGAGGAAACCCGGTCCAACGCGTGGCTGGCCGAGTTGCAGCAGACCATGTTCGTCGAGGTCAACACCAAGGACGCCGAGCGCCTTGGCGTCCGGCACAAGTCCGACGTCTGGGTCTATGGGCCGGAATACAACAGCAAGGTCAAGGTGATGGCCTTCGTCACCGACCGCGTCGGGACGGGCGTCGCCTTCATGCCGTTCCACTTCTCGGGCCACTGGGAAGGGGAGGACCAGCGCGACAAGTATCCGCCCGGAACCGACCCGATCGTGCTCGGGCACCCGGTCAACGCCGTCATGACCTATGGCTACGACCCCGTGACGTTCATGCAGGAAACCAAAGTGACCCTCTGCCGCATCGAGCCGGCCTGAGCGGGAAAGATATAGCCATGGCAAGAATGAAGTTCCTTTGTGACAGCGACCGTTGCATCGAGTGCAACGCCTGCGTCACCGCCTGCAAGAACGAGCACGACGTTCCCTGGGGCATCAACCGCCGCCGCGTCGTGACCCTGAACGACGGCAAGCCGGGCGAGAAATCGATCTCGATGGCCTGCATGCACTGCACCGACGCGCCCTGTGCTGCGGTGTGCCCGGTGGACTGCTTCTACACCACGGCGGACGGTGTGGTGCTGCATTCCAAGGAGCTGTGCATCGGTTGTGGCTACTGCTTCTACGCCTGTCCGTTCGGAGCGCCGCAGTACCCGCAGACGACCAACTTCGGCGGCCGGGGCAAGATGGACAAGTGCACCTTCTGCGCCGGCGGTCCGGAAGAGGACATGACCATGGTCGAGTACCACGGCTACGGCACCAACCGGCTTGCCGAGGGCAAGCTGCCGCTGTGCGCCGAGATGTGCTCGACCCGGTCGCTGATGGCTGGCGACGGCGCGATCATCGCCGACATCTACCGCGAGCGTGTGGTGCGTCGCGGCTACGGCTCCGGCGCCTGGGGCTGGAACACCGCCTACGGCCAGACCGACCAGGGCGTTTGACCGGAACGGGAGGGAGAAACCACGATGCCGATGTTCTACAGGTTGCTTCAATCCGCTCTCATGGCCGCTTTTCTGGCCGTGT
>NZ_JCACHA010000682.1:11618-12439 GCF_059503625.1 Skermanella sp. | reverse complement strand
GAGTTGACCGGAGGTCCCCGAGTCGTCTCGGTCGGATACCTGGCGCTGGTACGGGAAGCGCCCTTGGCGGGGACGGGCGGGGCCGAGTGGCGCGACTGGTACGAGTTCCTGCCGTGGGAGGACTGGCGCGACGGCCGCCCGCCGCTGGTCGACCGCGTGATCCGTCCGGCCCTCCGGCGCTGGATCGACGCATCGCGCGACCAAGCGACCCGCGACCTGCGGACCGAGCGCGCCGGTCTCAGCTTCGGCAGCGGGGTGGAAGACGCCGCCTGGGACTTCGAGCGCGCGCTGGAGCGTTATGAATTGCTGTACGAAGCGGGCTTGGTGGTCGAAGCCCAGCGTGACCGCGAAGCCATCCGGGCGGCTGGCAAGGCGGATCCCATCGTCCAGCATTCGTCGGAAACGCCGAAGGCGCTCGGCAAACCGATGGCGTCGGACAACCGGCGCTTCCTGGCGGCGGCGCTGGGTCGGCTGCGCGGCAAGCTGAAGTACCGCCCGCTGGTGTTCGAACTGCTGCCGCCGACCTTCACCTTGTTCCGCCTTCAGCAGGTCGTCGAGGCGCTGTCGGGCGTCGGCCTTCACAAGCAGAACTTCCGCCGGCTGGTCGCGTCCGGCGGACTGGTCGAACCGACCGGCCAAGTCGAAACCCTGAGCCGTGGCCGTCCCGCCGAACTGTTTCGCTTCCGCCGGGAAGTCCTGCGGGAGCGAACCTCCTCCGGCGTCGGCGTTCCGGCGGTCCGCCCCGCCCACAGAGCTTGCGGCGCGGGCCGCCGCCCACCATATGCTTTGGAGATCCCGTTCCGTGTACTGGGTTCAAGGCC
>NZ_JCACHA010000682.1:0-11608 GCF_059503625.1 Skermanella sp. | reverse complement strand
CCCCCCCCCCCCCCCCGCCGGGGGGGGGGGGGCGGGGGCCCCCCGCCCCCTGTTGGGGGGGCGCGCCCCCCCCCCGCCGACGATCTGCTTTGCAGATCCAGTTCCGTGTACTGGGTTCAAGGCCTTCCGGCATTGCATGGCATGTGGCGCCTTGGCGCATGGCATTGCGCCTGGATTTCAGGCAAAGGTTATGCTGCAATGCAACATGGCTGGTGTCGCTGATGCTGGCCCGCTCCTGGAACCAAGGCCGATCATGCGCCCATCGCCCTCGCTCTCCGACTTAGACACTTCCGTACCGGTCTTCCGGCTCATCGCCGCCGGCGTACTCCTGCTGGTCCTGTTCATCATCGCGACCGTCGGTTCGAACGCACCGGCGGAAGAGGACCCGATGCGGGCGAGGCTTGCCGGCGTTCTGGATGCCGGCCTGCGTGACAAGCTGTCGCATTATGCGGAGACGATGGCGGAAAAGCGGCCGGTGATCGAGATCGAGACCCCCGAGGGACGCTTCAAGGCCGACAACTGTACAGGGTATGTGGCGCTGACCGGGCGCGATACGCGCGGCCGAGGTCTGGCCGGCCATCCGCTGGCGTCCCACTATCAGGAATGCCCGCTCATGCGGCTGCTCCACAATTCCAGGACGCCGGAGGAGCATATAGCGCCGCAAGCCAGTCTCGCCCGCGCTGTGGCCGATCGCCTCGACCCTGCGACCCTCAACGCTCTTGCCCCGGCTTGGGCCGGCAAGACGCGCCGGCTGGCGACCGTGCCGGCAGACAGCTTCGCCGTGACCGGCCGCAGGATCGATGTTGCGTATGGCGACGCCCGGTGGAGCTTGGATGTGGTCGCGTCGATCGATATCGCCGGTTCCCCCGTCGAAGATCTGGTCGTGCGGGTCGGGCGCGGCTCCGGCGCCGGCACCTTCATGGTCCTGATGACCCGTGACGACGGCGCACTGGCAGCACTTCCGCTCAACGTCTTCGTCGCGGGCGGCGGCTTGGCGATGGCTCAGGCGCAAGCTCAAGGTTTCTGATAACGGCCTTAGGAGTGGCGCGGAGAACGGTGTTCTTCGCGCTTTTTCTTGGCTCCAATTATACTCTTTACGAGTATATTATGATATACTCGTTGAGAACATAAATCGGATGTGCTCAGGTAGAGCAGAAAGGCATTCAGCAAAGCCCTGAAACAAGCCATCCTGGAACCAGCCAATGTCCGCAGCCGCCGATCTCGCCTATACGCCCGCCGTTGCCGAAGCGACCGCCTCCATCTACGAACGGATGAGCCGCGTCGTTCCTGCGGTCGAATGGCCGTTCCACGCTCCCCTGATCCACGCGATCAATACGCTGAAACGGGAGCGCAATGCCGTCATCCTGGCTCACAACTACCAGACGCCGGAGATATTCCACGGCGTCGCCGACATCGTCGGCGACAGTCTGGCCTTGGCCCGGCAGGCGGCGAGCACCGATGCCGATGTGATCGTGATGGCCGGCGTCCATTTCATGGCGGAAACCGCCAAGCTGCTGAACCCGGAAAAACTGGTGCTTATCCCGAGCCTGTCGGCGGGCTGCTCGCTGGCCGACAGCATCACGGGCGCCGACATCCGCCTGCTCAAGCAGAAGTATCCCGGCGTGCCGGTCGTGACCTATGTCAACACCTCGGCCGAGGTGAAGGCGGAAACCGACATCTGCTGCACTTCCGGCAATGCGGTGCAGGTCGTGGAAAGCCTTGGCGTGGACCGCGTGCTGTTCCTGCCGGACGAGTATCTGGCGAAATACGTCGCGACCCAGACCAAGGTCGAGATCATCGCCTGGAAGGGCCACTGCGAGGTCCACGAGCGCTTCACCGGCGACCAGCTCAGGGAATACCGCGCGCGGTTCGGCGGCATCACGATCATCGCCCACCCGGAATGCCCGCCCGACGTGCTGGAAGCGTCCGACTTCGTCGGCTCGACCGCCCAGATGATCGATTACGTGGGCGAGAAGCGCCCGCCCCGCGTGCTGATGGTGACCGAGTGCTCGATGAGCGACAACGTCGCGACGGCCTTGCCGGATGTCGAGTTCATCCGTCCGTGCAATCTCTGCCCGCATATGAAGCGGATCTCGCTGGCGAACATCCTGGAAAGCCTCACCACGCTGGAGCCGCGCGTCGAGATCGACCCCGCCATCGCCGGCCGGGCACGGCTTGCCGTGGAGCGGATGATTGCCGTTGGCCGCTGAACAGGCCGCAGCCGAGATGCACACATCATGATGCACTTGAATGAAGGGACAGCGGGCGGAATGCCCGCCGTCCGGGATGCCGGGATCGTGGTCATAGGCTCCGGCATGGCCGGGCTGACCACCGCCCTGCGCCTGTCGCCGCGACCGGTGACCCTGCTGACCAAGACGCCGGACCTGCCCGGCGGTTCCAGCCCTTATGCACAGGGCGGAGTGGCCGCCGCGATCGGCCCCGACGACGATCCGGGCGACCACGCCGCCGACACCGTCAAGGCGGGAGCCGGGATCACCGATGCCCTGATGGCCCGGCTGCTGGCGGCGGAAGGTGCCGATCAGGTCCGCCGGCTTCTCGCCTCGGGCGCGGCCTTCGACCGCGATGCCGACGGTACGCCGATGCTTGGCCGTGAAGCGGCCCACGGGCGGGCGCGGATCGTCCATGCCGGGGGCGACGCCACCGGACGCGTCCTGACCCACGAGTTCGCCGACCTCGTCCGCCGCACCGCTTCGGTCACGGTGATGACCCAAGCGTTCGCGTTCGACCTGATCGTCCGCGACGGGCGGGTTCACGGCGTGCTGGCCCGTCACGCCGAGGACGGCTGGATCTTCCATCGCGCCAATCATGTGGTGCTGGCGACCGGCGGGGTGGGAAGCGTCTTCCTCCATACCACCAACCCGGCGGAGAACACCGGCGACGGCCTTGCCATGGCCGCACGCGCGGGGGCAGCCCTGGGAGACCTGGAGTTCGTCCAGTTCCACCCGACGGCGCTGGCGGCGGACGACGGGTCCGGCAAGCCGTTGCCGCTGCTGACGGAGGCACTGCGCGGGGCAGGGGCCGTCATGCTCGACGGCCAGGGCCGGCGCTTCATGCCGGCCGAGCACCCCGACGCCGAACTGGCGCCGCGCGATGTCGTCGCCCGTGCCGTCTGGCGTCGGGTCGCGGCGGGAGAGCGGGTCACGCTCGACATGCGGGCCGCCCTTGCCGAAGACGCCGGGCACTCCCCGACGGTGCTGGACCTCTGCGCGCAAGCCGGCATCGACCCGACGCGCGAGCCGGTGCCGATAGCGCCCGCAGCGCACTACCACATGGGCGGCGTGGTCACCGATGCTGACGGACACACCAGCATCGACGGGTTGTGGGCCTGCGGCGAAGTCGCGAACACGGGCGTCCACGGCGCCAACCGCCTTGCCAGCAACTCGCTGCTCGAAGCGCTGGTGTTCGGCGACCGGGTCGCCCGCGCCATCGCCGTCGGGGGTGCGGGAGGCAAGCGTCCGCCCATCGCCGTTCCAAGTATTCCCGCCGTTCCAAGCGGCAGCGGCGAGGCCATCGCTGCGATGCGCGGAAGCGTCCGCCGCGCGATGTACGACCATGTCGGCCTGTCGCGGGATGCCGCAGGACTGGACCGCGCCCTGACGCTCCTGTCCGGGCTGGAAGCGGAACGCACCGGCCTGAAAGGGCAGGGCTCGGCGTCCTTCGCCGACACCGTCGCCTGGGGTGAACTGCGCAACCTGCTCCTGAGCGCCGTCCTGATTACCCGCGCCGCCTCCCAGCGGGAGGAGAGCCGGGGCGCTCATTACCGTTCCGACTTCCCCGCCGTCTCGCCTGCATGGCAGCACCGCCGTTTCATCAGCCTGCGCGATTTCGACGCCCTGCGCGTTCCGCAGCAATCCGTGAAGGAAGCCCGCCATGCCGTACCCGCTGGTCTATGAACCGCTGGTCCGCGCCGCCCTGCTGGAAGACCTCGGCCGTGCGGGGGACCTGACGACCGATACGGTTGTTCCGGCGGATGCGACTGCCAGCGCCCGCTTCGTCGCCCGTCATCCCGGCCGGGTGGCGGGGCTGACGGTCTCGCTGTCGGCCTTCCGGCTGCTCGACCCTGGCCTGACCATCGAGACCCTGATACCCGACGGCAGCGACGTTTCGCCCGGCGATACCCTGGCGGTGGTGTCCGGCCTTGCCCGCCCGATCCTGTCGGCGGAACGTACCGCGCTCAACCTGCTGGGACGCCTGTGCGGCATCGCGACCGCGACGCGCGGATTGGTTCAGGCGGTGGAAGGCTGCAAGGCGCGCATCACCTGCACCCGCAAGACCACGCCCGGCCTCCGCGCCCTGGAGAAGGAGGCGGTGCGTCTCGGCGGCGGCAGCAACCACCGCTTCGGGCTGGACGATGCCGTGCTGATCAAGGACAACCACCTGATCGCCGGCGGCGGCATCCAGGCCGCCGTCGCGCGTGCCCGCGCCGGCTTGGGCCATATGGTCAAGATCGAGGTGGAGGTGGACACCCTGGCCCAGCTCGAGGAGCTTATCCCGCTCGGCGTCGACGCCGTCCTGCTCGACAATATGCCGCCGGAAACGCTGGCCCGCGCCGTCCACATGGTCGACGGCAGGATGCTGACGGAAGCCTCCGGCAACATCAACGCCCGCACCGTCCGCGCCGTGGCGGAAACCGGGGTCGATATGATCTCGGTCGGCTGGCTGACGCATAGCGTAACCAACTTCGACGTGGGTCTGGACTTCGACTGACCCAGCCGAACACGAAAAACGAACAAGGCCGATCCTCGCTTTGAAGCGAGGATCGGCCTTTTTCGTACGTACCGGTTACTTCTGCTGCTTCGCCGCCTGCGCCCGCGCGAAGGCTTCCGCCCGAGCGCCGCCCAGGGCGGGACCGGCCGACATCACCGCCGGCTCACGCGGAGCCCGCTTTTCCCCACGGTCCTGACGGTCGCCGCGATCCGGACGCTTGCCGCCGCCGGCATTGCCGCCGGGCGCACCCGACGCCGGACGCCGGTCGCGCTGCTGGTCGCCGCGTCCACCCCGGTCCGAACCGCCGCCGCTGCGTTCGCCCCGCTGCTCGCGCGGCTTCTGCTGCTGAGGCTGTGCTGCGGCACGGGGTTCAGGTGCGGCAGGGCGGGCCGCCTGCTCGTCTAGCCGCATGGTCAGGGCGATCCGCTTCCGCTTGAGATCGACTTCCAGCACCTTGATCTTCACCACGTCGCCCGCCTTGACCACCGTATGGGGGTCCTTGACGAACTTGTTGGCAAGCTGGGAGATGTGGACCAGACCGTCCTGATGGACGCCGATATCGACAAAAGCGCCAAAGGCCGTGACGTTGGTCACGACGCCTTCCAGCACCATGCCGAGTTCCAGGTCCTTCAGTTCGTGGACGCCTTCCTTGAACACCGCCGTCTTGAACTCGGGACGCGGGTCGCGGCCCGGCTTCTCCAGCTCGGCGATGATGTCCTGGACGGTCGGCAGGCCGAACTTGTCGTCGGTGAAGTCTTCCGGGCTCAGCGAGCGCAGCAGCGGCGCGTCGCCGATGATTTCCTTCAGCGGCTTGCCCGCCTTGGCGATGATCCGCTCCACCACCGGATAGGACTCCGGGTGGACGGCGGAGGCGTCCAGCGGGTCGTCGCCATTGGCGATGCGGAGGAAGCCCGCCGCCTGCTCGAACGCCTTCGGCCCGAGCCGGGCGACCTCGTTCAACTGCTTCCGGGTGCGGAACGCGCCGTTGCGGTCACGGAATTCCACGATGTTGCGGGCGACGCTGTCGGACAGGCCGGACACCCGCGCCAGCAGCGGCACCGAAGCCGTGTTAAGATCGACGCCGACGGCGTTCACGCAGTCCTCGACCACGGCATCCAGGCTGCGCGCCAGCTTGGAACCACTGACGTCGTGCTGGTACTGGCCGACGCCGATCGACTTCGGTTCGATCTTGACCAGTTCGGCCAGCGGGTCCTGAAGACGCCGCGCGATCGACACGGCGCCGCGCAGCGAGACGTCGAGCTGCGGGAACTCCAGCGCCGCCACTTCCGACGCGGAGTAGACCGAGGCGCCGGCTTCCGACACGACCAGCTTGGAGAGGTTGAGGTCCGGATGCTGCTTGATCACGTCGTTGACCAGCTTGTCGGTTTCCCGGCTGGCCGTGCCGTTGCCGATGCTGATCAGCTCGATCTTATGGCGGAACGCCAGGGCGGCGATCACGGCGATCGAGCCTTCCCAGTCGTTCTTCGGCTGGTGCGGGTAGATCGTCGTCGTCTCGACCACCTTGCCGGTCGCATCGACGACGGCGACCTTGACGCCGGTCCGGATGCCGGGGTCGAGGCCGATGGTCGCGCGCGGGCCGGCGGGGGCCGCCAGCAGAAGGTCGTGCAGGTTGCGGGCGAAGACCCGGATGGCGTCGCCCTCGGCGCGGTCGCGCAGGTCGCCCAGCAGGTCAAGCTCGACATGAAGGCCGATCTTGGTCTTCCAGGCCCAGCGCACCGTTTCCAGCAGCCACTTGTCCGCCGCCCGGCCGGCATCGCGGATGCCGAGATGGTTGGCGATGATCGCTTCGCAGGGGTGCTGGAGATCGGTCGCGGGATCGCCGACCTCGATCCTGAGATCCAGCACGCCCTGGGTGCGGCCCCGGAACATGGCGAGCGCCCGGTGCGACGGGATCTGCTTCAGCGGTTCGAAGAAGTCGAAATAATCGGAGAACTTGGCGCCTTCGTCGCGCTTCGCCTCGACCACGGCGGAGACCACCTTGCCGTTGTCGGCGACATAGCCGCGCAGGCGGCCGACCAGCTCGGCGTCCTCGCCGAACCGCTCGACCAGGATATGGCGGGCGCCTTCCAGCGCCGACTTGACGTCGGGCACGCCCTTTTCCAGATCGACGAAGGCGACCGCCGCCGCTTCCGGAGCGACGGCCGGGTTCTCCAGCAGCCCCAGCGCCAGCGGTTCCAGACCGGCCTCGCGGGCGATCATCGCCTTGGTGCGGCGCTTCGGCTTGTAGGGCAGGTACAGGTCTTCGAGCCGCGTCTTGGTGTCGGCCGCGTCAAGCTGCGCCTTCAGCTCGTCCGTCAGCTTGCCCTGTTCGGCGACACTGGACAGGATGGCGGTGCGCCGCTCCTCAAGCTCCCGAAGGTAGCGCAGGCGCTCCTCCAGGGTCCGGAGCTGCGTGTCGTCCAGGCCGCCGGTGGCTTCCTTGCGGTACCGCGCGATGAACGGAACCGTCGATCCCTCGTCCAGCAGCGCAATGGCTGCCTCGACCTGGTTTTGCCGGGCGGAGAGTTCGTCGGCGATACGTTTGCTGATGCTGATCATGTCGTGAAGGCACGGCTGCAGTGAAAACCGAAAGTCGGGTGGGCCACCCTATACTCCGTTGAGATGCCTGAAGGCTAGGGACCTTATCGACACAAGCCATATCGGGTTGTTGGTTAACGTGAAATTAAACTCCGGCCGGCAATTCTGGGTCGCCCTTATGGAGGATCCATATGCCTGCTCCCCTCATAGCGTTGACGGTTCTCTGGCTGGCGATCGGCTGCGCGTTCACCTGGCGGTGCCGCTTCGCAACGGCATCGCGGGGCTGGCGGGGACAGCTGGCTCAACTACTTGCGACTTTCGTCCTCACAGTCATCTGGCCGGTGCTGGCCTGGGCCAGGGTACTGGCGCTGCTGCCATAGCTTCATGAGCGGCCACCCGCTGCCCGGCGCAGCCTGCGGCAAACTGGCTCAGGGTCTTTGAGACCGGCCCGATTAACTAATTTTTGACACGAGCGGCGACATGATAATGTCACAGACGCACGGTGGTGCGTTTCCTCCCTGACTGAAAAACTCCGGCCTTCACGTCAGTGACGGCCGGTTTTTTCTTGTCCAGCCGCCATGATGGAAGACGGCCGAAATCCCGTCGCGGCACCGGATGCGCGGACGGGATGTTTGCATCAGGGGCGGTCCGGCATGTTATAAGCGGGGGAAATATCCTTATACCCGCGGTGGTTTCTCACCATGGTTCCTCAGCCGGTTCCCAACCTTGGCATTCATTAGTCTGTGCATCGCGGCGATGCTGCTGCTGGCGTTCGCGGGCATGGCGAGACCCTGGCTGCCTCGCGCCCATGAAATCGTGCATGGCGGCATGGCCGTCGTCTGCGGCGGTGCTGCGCTGTCTGTGCTGGTTCGTCTTGCGATGGGCGAGACGGATATCGATACGCTGGCGCTGCCGGTCGGTCTGCCCTGGCTGAACGCCAACCTGCGGCTGGACGCCTTGTCCGCCGTGTTCCTGCTGGCGGTCAATCTGGCGGCTTGTCTCGCGTCCGTCTTCGGCTGGAGCTATGCGCGCCCCGATGACGAACCGGGCGAAGAGCCGGGCAGGGTGCTGCCGGTCTTCCCGCTCTTCATCGCGGCGATGAACCTCGTGCTGGTCGCAGACGACGCCTTCGTCTTCCTGGCGGCGTGGGAGTTCATGTCGCTCACCTCCTGGCTGCTGGTGCTTTCGACCCACCGGGAGGACGAGACGTCGCGCGCGGCGCATGTCTACTTCGTCATGGCAAGCTTCGGCACGGCCTGCCTGCTGCTCTGCTTCGGCATGCTCGCCGGCACCACGGGCGACTACAGCTTCGCCGGCATCCGGGCGCATCCGCAGGATGTAACATCGGCCAGCATAGCGGCTCTCCTGGTGCTTCTGGGGGCGGGCTCGAAGGCGGGGCTGGTGCCGCTCCATGTCTGGCTTCCGCTGGCCCATCCCGCAGCGCCCAGCCACGTCTCCGCCCTGATGAGCGGGGTCATGACCAAGGTTGCCATCTACGGCCTGATCCGCGTCCTGTTCGATCTGGTAGGCCAGCCACTCTGGTGGTGGGGAAGCATCCTGGCGGTGATCGGCGCCATCACCGCCGTCGTCGGCGTGCTCTATGCGCTGATGCAGGACGACGTGAAGAAGCTGCTGGCCTATTCGACGGTCGAGAATATCGGCGTGATCGCCATCGGGTTGGGGCTGGCGCTGGTGTTCAAGGCATCGGGCGTGCCGGCCCTGGCGGCACTCGGCATGACAGCCGCCATGCTCCACGTCCTCAATCATAGCCTGTTCAAGAGCATCCTCTTCTTCACATCGGGCGCCATCCTGACCGCCACGGGGGAGCGCAAATTAGACCGGCTGGGTGGGCTGATCCACAAGATGCCCAAGACGGCGCTGTTCTGCCTGATCGGTTCTGCCGCGATCTCCGCCCTGCCGCCGCTCAACGGCTTCGTCGCGGAGTGGCTGCTGTTCCAGGCCGTCCTCAACGGTCCGCTGCTCGAGCAGTGGGAGCTGAAGATCGGGTTCGCCGTGATCGGGGCGCTGCTGGCGCTGTCTGCCGCCCTTGCCGCCGCCTGCTTCGTCCGTTTCTACGGCATCGTCTTCCTGGGCCGCCCGCGCTCGCCCGCCGCGGAAAAGGCGCGGGAGGTCGATGCGGTGATGCTGACCGCCATCGGGGTGCCGGCGTTCCTGTGCATCGTCGTCGGCGTCCTGCCGACTGTGGTCATCCAGATGATCGAGCCGGTCAATCGGCTGGTCGTGGGGGAGGGTCTGTTAGACGCCGGCGGCCATGGCGGATGGGTCTGGCTGGCGCCCGCCAGCGCGTTCGGGAACAGCTACAGCGGCCTCATGATGTTCCTGACGATCCTGATCCTGACGATCCTGGCCGTCTTCATGATCCACCGCTATGCCTCCAGCCGGGTGCGCCGGTCGATCGCCTGGGGCTGCGGATTCACCGATCCCACTCCTCTCGGCCAGTATTCCGCCGACAGCTTTTCCCAGCCGCTGAGGCGGGTCTTCGCCGGACACTTGTTCCGGACTCGCGACCATGTCGATATGCCGGCGCCGGGGGAAACGCGGCCCGCCCGCTTCACGCTCGAGTCGCGCGATCCCGCCTGGGATTGGCTGTTCACCCCCGTCGCCCGCATCGTCGGCTGGATTTCCGAGCAGGTCGATGCGCTCCAGTTCCTCACCATCCGCAGTTACCTGTCGCTGATGTTCTTAGCATTGATAGCGCTTCTGGTCATGGTGGCGGTGTCGCAATGATGGTCGTCCAGGCCTTGCTTGCGGGCGTCTTCCAGGTCGTCCAGATGGCGCTGCTGCTGATGCTGGCTCCGGGGCTGACGGGGCTGGTCCGCGTCATCAAGGCGCGGCTGCTCGGACGGCGCGGGCCGCCGCTGGTCCAGCCCTACCTTGATCTGCTCCGCCTGCTGAAGAAGGAAGTGGTGCTGGCCGAGAACGCTTCCTGGCTGTTCCGGACCACCCCCTATCTGGTGTTCACCGCGATCTGGCTGGCGGCGGCCCTGGTGCCGACGTTCTCCACCGCGCTGGCGCTGACCGCCACCGCCGACCTGATTGCGCTGGTGGCCTTGCTGGCCAGCGCCCGCTTCTTCCTGGCGCTCGCCGGGATGGATGTCGGGACCAGCTTCGGCGGGCTGGGATCGTCGCGGGAGATGATGATCGCGGCCCTGGCCGAGCCGGCCATGCTGATGGTGATCTTCTCGGTCGCTATCCTGGTGCGGACGACCTCGCTGTCGCTGATCGTCGATTTCATGCTGAGCGGCGGCGTCGGCCTGCGGGTCTCGCTGGCGCTGGCGCTGATCTCCCTCCTGATGGTCGCCATCGCGGAGAATGGCCGTGTGCCGATCGACAACCCGGCCACCCATCTCGAACTCACCATGGTCCACGAAGCCATGGTGCTGGAGTATTCCGGTCGGCATCTGGCCCTGATCGAAGCCGCCGGCATGATGAAGCTGGTGCTCTACATGGCGCTGATCGCCTGCATCTTCCTGCCCTGGGGGATCGCCGCTCCCAATGACGGCCCGGTCGAGTTGCTGGTCGGCCTGCTGACCTTCGTGCTCAAGCTCGCCGCCGGGGCCGTGCTGCTCGCGGTGTTCGAAACCGGGATCGCGAAAATGCGCGTGTTCCGCTACGGCGAGTTCCTGGGCGGCGCCCTGCTGCTGAGCCTGCTCGGCGCGATCTTTCTCTATGTCTCGACGGGATTGTAGGCGCCGGTCATGCCCAGCATTCACTATGACATCGCCCATCTGCTCGGAGCCCTGGTGCTGCTGCTCAGCTTCGCCCTGCTGTACCAGCGGCGTCTGTTCGCGCTGATCAAGATGTTCGCGATCCAATCGGCGGCACTGGGCGCGGCTGCGGCGTGGCAAGGCTATATCCAGGATGCGCCGCACCTCTACGTGACTGCCGTGCTGGCGCTGGCCATGAAGGCCGTCGTCATTCCGGTCGCGCTGCACAGGATCATCGTCAAGCTGAACATCGCGCGCACGATCGATACCGCGCTCGGCGTCGGCCCGACCATGATCGCGGGCGTCAGTCTGGTGACGCTGTCGATCCTGCTGGTGCTGCCGGTCACATCAGACGTCACGGCGCTGACGCGCGAGGATCTGGCGCTGGCCCTGTCGGTCGTGCTGCTGGGCCTGCTGACCATGATCACCCGGCGCAACGCCATCGGTCAGGTCGTAGGCTTCATGTCACTGGAGAACGGGCTGATCCTAGCGGCCGTCGGCGTCGAGGGCATGCCGCTGATCGTCGAGATGCTGGTCGCCTTCGCCGTCATGGTCGCCTTCATCATCTTCGGCATCTTCTTCTTCCACATCCGGGAACGGTTCGACACCCTCGA
>NZ_JCACHA010000681.1:0-12482 GCF_059503625.1 Skermanella sp. | reverse complement strand
CCCGCCACCAGCATCAGGTCGGCCATCTCGTCGACCACCACCACGATATAGGGCAGAGACTTCAGCTCCATCGGCTGTTCTTCGAAGATCGGCTGGCGCTTCGCCTTGTCGTAGCCGACCTGGACCTGTTTGAAGACTTGTTCGCCGCTTTCCAGCAGTTCTTCGATCCGGATATTGTAGCCTTCGATATTGCGGACGCCGAACTTCGCCATCGCCCGATAGCGGTTTTCCATCTCCCGAACCGCCCATTTCAGGGCGACGACCGCTTTCTTCGGTTCCGTCACGACCGGCGCCAGCAGGTGCGGGATGCCGTCATAGACGGACAGTTCCAGCATCTTGGGATCGACCATGATGAAGCGGCACTTCTCCGGCGGCAGCCGGTAGAGTAGCGACAGGATCATCGTGTTGATGCAGACCGACTTGCCGGACCCGGTCGTGCCGGCGATCAGAAGATGCGGCATGCGCGCCAGATCGACTATGATCGGCGTGCCACCGATATCCTTGCCCAGAACCAGCGCCAGCTTGGCGGCGGTCTGCTGGTAGGCGTCGCAGTCCAGCATCTCCCGCAGGAAGACCTTTTCGCGCGTCGGGTTCGGCAGTTCGATGCCGATGACGCTGCGGCCGGGCACTACGGCGATACGGACGGTCAGCGCCCGCATGGAACGGGCGATGTCTTCGGCCAGATTGATGACGCGGGACGATTTCAGGCCCGGCGCAGGTTCCAGTTCGTAGAGCGTTACGACCGGGCCGGGCCGCACCTCCATGATCTCGCCGCGCACGCCGAAGTTCTTCAGCACGGTTTCAAGGTTGCGGGCGTTATGGGCAAGCGACAGCTCGTCCATCGTCAGCGTCTCGGACTGCGGGGCCGGTTCCAGCAAGTCGACCGGCGGCAATTCGTACGGTGCATCCGGATCGCGGATCAGGTCCTCGACGGGAACGCCGTTGTCCTCGATCTCGAACTCGCCGTCCCCGAGCACTGCGGCCGTCACTTCCTCTTCGTCGGCGTCCGGGCCGATCATCGGCGCCCTGGCCGTGGCTTCGCCCCATTCGACCCCCGCAAGGAAGGCGTTGGCGGCGATCACCGCATACAGCTCCTCCCGCTGGCCGGTGCCATAGGCGATGATCGCGTTCGGACGACCGGGATTCATTTCCAGGACCCATTCCACCGCGCCGTCCGGCCATTCGTCGGGACGGAGCTTGAAGGGCTGGCTGTTGAAGGCACAGCCCAGATTGAACTCCTGGGCGGTCGTGATGTCGGAAATTGCCGTATCGATGGGCTGACGGCTTTCCTGTTGAGTCATGGTCTCGTCCAAACGCCTGGAAAAAGAGAATCGGGGAGACGCCGGCGGAGCGGCGTGCTTGCCGCATCCTAGCGCCGGTCCGTCTCCCAATGGTAAATGTTCGTAAAGGCTCAGTCAGTTTCCTGTCCGGGAGCACCGATTCCGGTGGAAGCCGGACGAGCCGCCGGATTCAAGGCGGTGCCCACGGTCGGAAACGACGCCGGATCACGAAACACGGGTTACGACAGGCTCGGCGCGCTGACCGACACCGGGTAGGGCTGGTCCAGCTTATAGGCGCCGACCAGCAGCTTGCCGACCGTCTCGCCGTCTTCCGTCAAGGGCAGCACCAGCCGCTCCCAGGTGGAGGGAACCCCGTCGAACTCGGCCGAATAGACGCGCACCACCGGTTTGGCCTCCGACCGTACATGGTCGTATTCCGCCCGCAGGATATCGCTTTGCCCTTCCGGAAGGCGCGCGATCGACTGGCCGACCCGGTCCTCGCCGAACGAGTCCGAGAAGGACTGGCCGTAATAGGAATAGACGAAGTCGGCATTGCGGACGACGTCCATGATCAGCAGGTTGCCAAGCCACGGCCTCAGCTCGACCGGGTTCAGCGCCGAAGCCAATGGCAGCGGAGCACCCGCGCATTGTTCCAGCCAGAAGGCGTACAAGCTGATCAGCTTGGGATGGCGAAGGACGAGGGTTTCGTCGGTCATATCGATATGCGCTGCCCCAGGTCAGCGGATGGTGGTCGGAAAAACTGCGGACGAACTTACGGTCGATCGGTCCCTGCCGGTCAGGCACAAGGCCCGGCCGGCGCGGTCGGGATGTGGTTGCACCAAGCCCCGCCGGCGGGAATCGCCCGTTCCCCATACGGGTAACAGGCTGGCCGAGTCGCTGGCAAGGTGTTTCTGAAACTTGTCACTCCGGACCCATGCGGGGGAACACAAGGGAAACAACCAGACCCGGATCGTTATCGTCCATTTCCAGCCGCGCGCCATGCAGACGCGCCACGGCATCGACGAGACTGAGCCCCAGACCGTTGCCGGGAGAGCTGCGGCTGGCCTCCAGCCGGACGAACCGGCGCAGCACGCTTTCACGCTGTGCCGCCGGGATGCCAGGCCCCGTGTCGGCCACCGAAATGCAGGCGCCCCGCGCTCCCGCCGGTCCCTTGACCGTCAGGGTGACGCAGCCCTCGGGCGGCGTATATTTCAGGGCATTGTCCAGCAGGTTGGCGATCGCCTGTGCCAGCAACTGCTGATTGCCGAGCACGATCGGCTCCGCCCCGATATCGCCGACGAACCCCAGTCCCGCCTCCTCGGCGGCGGGCTCGTAGAGATCGGCCATCAGGCGCGCCAGATCGGACAGGGACACCTTCTGGAAGCTCCGCTGCATGGTCCCGGCCTCCGCTTCGGCGATGCTCAGCAGGGCACTGAAGATACCGAGCAGCCGGTCCGCCTCGCTGATCGCCTCCTGGATCGCGGCGCGGTATTCGTCCTCCGTCCCGGCCTCGACCAGCGTGATTTCCAGCCGCGACCGCAGCCGGGTCAGCGGCGTCCGCAGGTCGTGCGCGACGCTGTCGGTCACTTGCCTCATGCCGACCATCAGGTGCTCGATCTGGTCGAGCATGGCATTGAGATTGCCAGCAAGCTGGTCGAGCTCGTCGCCGGTGTTCGCCACCGCCATGCGCTCCTGCAGCGCGCCCGACATGATCTGCCGGGTGGTGCGGTTGATGGCGTCGATCCTATGCATGACGTTGCGGCTTATCAGCACGCCGCCGGCGGCGCCCAGTCCGACCGTCAGCAGCAGCGCCCAGGCCAGCGAGATCAGGACGCGTTCCTGGAAGTGCCTGCGCTCCATCGTGTCGCGCCCGACCAGCAGGTGATAGCCGCCGGGCAGGGTGAAGACGACGGCCCGTGCCTCATGGCTGCCGCCGTCGGGCTCCTCCGGCGCATCGGCGATCTCGAACTCTATCCAGCCATCCGGATCGGGTTGCGCATCCGGCCAGTCGGACAGATTGCCGGCCAGCGGCGTGAAGGTCGGCGTCGCGACCAGATAGAGCGTGCTGGTCCGGGGCACGGCGCTCCGCGCCTTGACCACCTCGATCAGGCCCGGCAGCCGGCGCTGCCGGTACTGCTCCCGCAGTCCGGCGATCTCGGCGGCGATCGTCTCGTCGGTCTGGCGCTCGATGAAGCCGGCGGTGAACCAGTAGATCAGGACCAGGATCACCAGCACCGAGGCGAGGAACAGCCCCAGGTACAGCAGCGCCACCCGGAATGTGGTCGTCCGGAGCAGGGCGAAGTCAGGCACGCAGGCAGTATCCCGCCCCGCGCACGGTATGGATCATCGGCGTCGGAAACTCCCGGTCGATCTTCTGCCGCAGGCGTGCGACGTGGACGTCGATCACGTTGGTCTGCGGGTCGAAGTGGTAGTCCCAGACGTTTTCCAGCAGCATGGTGCGCGTCACCACGTTGCCCTCATGGCGCATCAGGTATTCCAGCAGCCGGAACTCGCGCGGCAGCAGGTCGATCTGCTTGCCCGCGCGCTTGACCTTGCGCGCCAGCAGGTCCATCTCGAGCTCGCCGACATGGAGCCTGGTCGTCGTCACCGCCGCCGCCGATTTCCGCCGGCCCAGCGCCTCGACGCGGGCCAGCAACTCGGAAAATGCGTAAGGTTTCGTCAGGTAGTCGTCACCGCCCGCCCGCAGTCCCCGCACGCGGTCGTCGACGCTGCCAAGGGCGCTCAGGAACAGGACCGGGGTTTCGGTCCCGGCCCCGCGCAGGATCTCGACGATGGCAAGCCCGTCGCGGCCCGGCAGCATCCGGTCCACGATCAGCACGTCGTAATTCTCCGAGCCCGCCATGAACAGCCCGTCCTTGCCGTCGGCCGCGTGGTCCACCACGTGGCCGCTCTCCTTCAGGCCCTTGACCAGATAAGCGGCGGCCTGGGCGTCGTCTTCGATGACCAGTATCTTCATGGCCCCATCATAGCCGAAGAACGGTCTCTCGCCAGATCCTTCCCGAGGACGCCTGTCGCCGAAACTGTCGCCGAAACCGCCGTCCGGATTGCCGTCCCTGGCTCCGCCACCCCCGGCCCTGCCACCCATGCCACCGCTCATTTGGACTCAGGCCTTCTTGATCGAAACCGCGACGAACTGCTCGGTTCCCTGGCGGCTGACCCGCAGCAGTACGGCTCCCCGTCCGGCTTCCTTGGCTTCCTTGATCTTGGCGGCGACCTGATCGGGGGCGGCGACCGGCTCGCTGCCGACCTCCGTGATCACGTCGCCGGGGCGCAGGTTGACCTCGCCCAGCGATTCGTCGGTCCCGACGACCAGCACGCCCTCGATGCCCTCGGTCAGCCCGTATTTCCGGCGGGACTGCTCGCTCAGTTTGGACAGCTTCATGCCCAGGACCGTATGGCTGGACGCGGTGCTGGATTCGGGCGCCGGCGTGGCGGCCGCGACCTTCGGCTGGTCGGGCATCTGGTCGAGCCTTACGCTGACGTTCTGCCGCTTGCCCTTGCGCAGGACCTCCAGCGTCACGTCGGAACCGGTCTTGCTGTCGGCGACCATCCGGGTCAGGTCCTTGATCGTGTCGACCGGCCGGCCGTCCAGGCTCAGGATCACGTCGCCCGCCTGGATCCTGGACTTGGAGGCCGGACTGTCGGCCGTCACGTCGGCGACCAGCGCACCCTTGGGCTGCGGCAGGCCGAGGCTTTCGGCGATCTCGGGGGTTACCTGCTGGATCTGGACGCCCAGCCAGCCCCGGCTGACCGTGCCGGTCTCGCGAAGCTGGGCGATGACGCCCTTGGCGAGGTTGGACGGGATGGCGAAGCCGATGCCGACCGATCCGCCGTTGGGCGAGAAGATTGCCGTGTTGATGCCGATCACCCGGCCCTGCACGTCGAAGGTCGGACCGCCCGAGTTGCCCCGGTTGATCGACGCGTCGAGTTGGAGGAAGTCGTCGTAGGGACCGGCCTGGATGTCGCGGCCGCGGGCCGAGACGATGCCGGAGGTTACGGTGCCCCCCAGGCCGAAGGGGTTGCCGATGGCGATCACCCAGTCGCCGACCCGGGCGGTGTCGCTGTCGCCGAACTCCAGGTAGGGCAGGGGCTTGCCGGCCTCGACCTTCAGCAGCGCCAGGTCGGTCTTCGGATCGCGTCCGACCAGCTTGGCGTCCAGCTTGGCGCCGTCATGGGTCGTGACGGTGATCTCTTCCGCCCCGTCGATCACGTGGTTGTTGGTGACGACGTAGCCGGCCGCGTCGACGATGAAGCCGGAACCCTGCGCCTGCTGCTTCTCGTGCTGCTTCGGACGGGCGCCGCGCTGCTGCTCCTGGAACTGCTTGAAGAACTCTTCGAACGGTGAGCCGGGCGGGAATTCCGGCATGCCGGGCAGGCCGCGCGGCTGTTCCGCGTCGGCACTGCCCTGGACGGTCGAGACGTTGACGACGGCGGGTGTGACGCGCTCGACCAGATCGGCGAAGCTGCCGGGCAGCTCCTGGGAGATCGCCTGGGGTGCCGCGAAAGCATTGGCCGGAAGTCCGACGGACCCCGTCAGGATGGTGGTGCCGAGGAGAGCGGCGGCCGCGACCCTGCGCAGGCGTCCGGCCGAAAAGCTGACGATCGAGGGGCTGGCGATCGAGGGAGTTGGCGACATGGATGGCTCCTGGCTTCACGAATTCATTGAAGCCGTTTGTAGCCCGTCCAGGCTTACGCCCGCCTTGCACCAACATTAAATCGCTGAAACCTTCGTTTCTTTCGGCGTCCCCGCGCCTGCCCTACTCCAGCACCTCCCGCAGGGCATCGACCAGCGCATGGTTCTCTTCCTCCGTTCCGACGGTGATCCGCAGGCAGTCTGCCAGCCCGTACTCGCCCAAGGTCTTGACCAGAATGCCGCGGTTTCGCAAATGCGTGCAAACCGCCGCGACGCTCATGGTCGGGTCGGGCGGCACCCGGATCAGCAGGAAATTGCAGACGCTGGGATAGACCCGCACGCCGATGGCCCGCAGCTCATGCGACAGCCAGGCGATCCACGCGTCGTTGTGCTCGAGCGTCGCAGCCTCGTGCTCGGGATCGCCCAGGGCGGCAGCCGCCGCGGCCTGTGCCGGCAGACCGACGTTGTACGGGTCCCTGATGCGGTCCAGCGTCTCGATGATCGACGGCGGACCATAGGCCCAGCCGACCCGCAGGCCCGCCAGCCCGTGCAGCTTGGAGAAGGTCCGGACCATCAGGACGTTGTCGTGCTCCTCCACCAGCCCGAAGCCCGGATCGTAGTTGTCGCGCCGGACATAGTCGGCATAGGCGCTGTCCAGCACCAGCAGGGTATGTGCGGGAAGATCGGCCCTCAGCCGCTGGACCTGCTCGGCCGGCACATAGGAGCCGGTCGGGTTGTTCGGATTGGCGAGGAAGACGATCTTGGTCCGCTCGCCCGCCAGATCGGCCAGGGCCTCGATGTCGACGGCCAGATCCCGTTCCGCCGCGACGACGGGGGTGGCGCCGGTCATCCGGGCGGCCTTGTGGAAGCCCCGGTAGCCGTACTGGTGGAACAGCACCTCGTCGCCGGGGCCGGCATAGGCCTCCGCGACGAGCTGGATCATCTCGTCCGAGCCGTTGGAGCACGTGATGTGGTCGGTCGCGATGTCGTAGCGGCGGCCGATCGCGGCCCGCAGCAGGGTATGTTCGTAGTCGGGATAGCGGTGCAGGCTCAGCGCCGCCTTGCGGTATGCCGCGATCGCCTTCGGGCTGGGACCCAGCGCGTTGTGGCTCAGCGACAGATCGATGAAAGGGCGTCCGTCGGGCGGAACCCGGGAAGAGCGGTAGGGGGCGATCTGGCCAATGCCGACCCTCGGTGTCAGCCGTTCCATCGGCATCCATCTCCCTGTTGCGTTGCGGCTACTGCTTTCCGGCGGCCATTGAATCTTAAACGCCGGCAATTAGCCAGTGACCGGATTGGCGCAGGGCATGCGCGCCCCGCCGATGAAAACTCGCCCGGTCGAAAAAGATCGCCCGGCGGGAAAAATTCGCCCGGCTAAAGAACCTGACCGGATTGCCGTGCCGCCAGCAGGGGGTGAGCCTCGTCGTCGATGAAGCCGCCGGCATGAAGCCGGTTCAACATCCGCTCGAAATGCAGGGCCGTGGCCGGGCGGTCGTAGCCTTCCAGCCAGTTCTGCTCCAGGAACGCCAGCAGCGCCGGCTGTCCCAGTTCGGCTTCCCACAGGATGCCGAGCAGGGAAGTCAGGCCTTCCTCGTCCTGCCCTTCCTCCTGGCTCAGCGCCATGACGCGGTCCGCCTCTTCGACCCGCCCGGACTCGGGTCCGGCGCCGAGGCCGAAATCGTAGAGCTGCCGGCGCTCCGGAGTGCAGAGCTGCCAATGGGCGATCTCATGGATCACGACCGACGGTTCGCTCCTGGTGCGGATGAAATGGCCGTCCCAGCTGAAGGCGACGGCGGGGTCCTCGTCCAGCGTCTCGATCCCGAGCCTGCCAGCCAGCTCGACCGCTTGGGCGCGCTGGGCCGCCGGGTCACCGAGACTGCCGTCCGGCGGGATCGATCGTGCGATTCGCCTGAACGCGGCAAGCGCCAGCGGCTTTCCGTCAAGCTGTTGTTCGAACCGTTCCAGCACGGCGGGAAGGTCTTCTGTGTCGATCGGCGTCAGAATCATGGTGGTACTGAAAGGCTGAAGGGTCGGGCCGCACCTTAGCACCCGAAACGTCAGCGTCACCCGTCGAAAAGTCGCAGGGGACACCCGCGGCGATGCAAACTCACGAAAATTTAGGAAAGTTCGCTATATGCCTGTGCCCATGACTGACGTCGCACGCCGTGGCGTCGGTCCAATAACCAACATCCGGGTGTCCCCATGTCTTATGGCAATGAATTCAGCTCTTCCGACAACAGCGGCACCTTGAGCCGGCAGGAGCTTTCCAGCTCCCTCCAGGAGATCAGCCGTGAACTGGAAGGCCTGCGCAGCGAGATCGAGAAGGTGGGGACCGTTGCCCAGCAGATCGATGCGATCGCCAAGCAGACCAACCTGCTCGCCCTGAACGCCACGATCGAAGCTGCGCGCGCCGGTGAAGCCGGCAAGGGTTTCGCGGTCGTCGCCGGCGAAGTGAAGAACCTGTCCGGCCAGACCGCCGCCGCCACGGCGGAAATCTCCTCGGTCCTGCAGAGCCTGACCAAGCGCACCCAGCATCTGGGGCAACTGGTCGAGAAGGCGATCAGCTCGGTCTGATATCGGCCAGCGGGTCGGCGGGTCGCCATTCCGTCGGTTTGATGCGAAGCGGCAGGCTTGTCGGCCTGGCCCGCCGCTTCGCCTCGGGCCGGCCTCCAGGAATTACCGGCTACGCAAACAGGCTGTAGACTCCATAGCCGACCAGCCCCACGACCGCCCATGACGCCAAGGCGGCGCCGATCAGGAAAGCGAAGCGGCGCCGAAGCGACCATTCGCCTTCAGTGGAAGTCCCGCTCCGGTCCGAATAGTCGAACTCCGAACAGGGGCGGATCTCAGGTTCAGTCTTGCGGTAAAGGGCAGCCTGCTTCACGGTAAAATCCTCGCCAGACCCTGCGTTGTTCCCGGCATTAGGCGACCGCAATGCCTAATGTATCGTAAATGGTAATGATCCCTCTTTTGTTCCAGAAGTAATAGATCAAAATACTTACGTCTTCCAGGAAACGGCGGTCCGACTACCGCACGGCTTCCGCCGCGCCCAGGATGGCGGTGGCTACCTCTTTGTAGTCGCCATCGAAATGATGCCCGCCGTTCATCCGCAGCTTCGATGCCCGGTCCAGCTCCGGCGCGGTGCATCCGGTATCCTCTTCCTCGCTGCCATAGACGCATTGCAACGGGATCGCCGGGAGCTTGGCGATTTCCGCCAGCGTGTCTTCCGAATCGCTGGAGTCGATGCCGAGCCAGCCGGCGATGCCGACCTCGAAATCCGCCTTCCTGGCAAAGCCCAGCAGAGAAACCAGCGCGATCTGGGCGCGGCTTCGCTCGGGCATCCGGTTGATGGCGAACGGCAGCATGTCGGCGCCGAACGAGTAGCCGATCAGCAGCACCTTCGACTTGCCCCACTTGGCGGTGTAGTGCGAGATCATCCGGTCCAGGTCGTGCGCGATCGCCTCGGGGCGCTGCTCGCGCCAGAAGTACCGGAGGGAATCGACCCCGACCACGGGCATGCCCGACCGGGCAAGTTCCTGGCCGATCTGCCGGTCGATGTCGCGCCAGCCTCCGTCGCCCGACCAGAAGATCGCGAGCGCGTCTCCTCCGGCGGGTGTAACGCCCTTGGCGCTTTCGGCCGGGATTTCAACCAGCGGTATGTCTCCGATCCCGGAGCCCTGACCGTCCTCGGTAAGCCTGTCCAGCGACTCCGTCACCGCTTCGCCCCAGCGGGCCGGCCGTGCGTCCAGCCGAACGGCCGACGGGGTCCGATCCATCACCGAATCCGTCGACTCCGCCGGGCATCCGGCTTTCGGCGTCGCCATCCAGGGGACTTGCGACCGTTCGGCCGCGTGGAACCGGTACCGCCCGCCACCCTCGTCCGTCGTGGTCGTCGGCGCGTCGGGGCAGAAAGGACGGGGTGCCAGATAGACCGGACAGAAATCCAGCCCGATCCCGGCCGAGAAGGTGCCGGGGAGCGCCTCGGTGATCGCGGCATAGGCAAGCGCCGCACCGGCGCCGATCCCGGCGACCGCCGGCGGGCGGTACCGGGTATAGGGAAGGTCCTTCTGCACCTGCTGGCTGACGGCCTCGAGGTCGTTGACCGGGAACGAACAGGCGTCGTCCGTCTTGTCCATGGCGGCGCGGAAGGTCTTGAGATCGATACCCAGGACGGTCCGGCCCGATGCGGCGGCTCCGGTCGCCACGTCCTCCGCCCTGCTGTCCCAGCCGTCCTCGTCGGATACCAGAAGCAGGACGTCCCTGGAGGTTCCCTCCGCCTCATAGCGCCTGACGGCGCCAAGCCTTCCGGAGTCGGGCATCATGGTCGCACTGAATGCTTCGGCGGAGCCGGCCCCGTCGGGAGCGGCCGCAATAACCTCCGGCGCCAGCGCCAGCGCCGATGCCAGAAGAGCTGCCCCCAGCAGCGTCCCGGTGTTCTTCCTCACGCTCATTTGGCGATGGCTCCCCGGACGCCTCCGGATATCAGGGCGGTGGCATCCGTCAGGATCCGGGCGGTCCCGAGACCGCCTGGGAAAGCCGGATACCGTGGCTCCCAGTTGGGTGAAAACTTCTGCTTGTACCGCCGTAAACCACGGAAATTGTAGAAACTCTCGCCACGCCGGAACACCAGCGCGCCGATTCTGTTCCAAAGCGGCGCCAGCGCCCGCGCATCCAGTCCAGACTTTCAGACGGGTTGAACGGGCATGAACACCCTACAATTTCGGGTAGATTCGACCGCCTCCGGCGTCTGAAATCCGCTCAGCGCGGCTTTTCGCCGGCGATCCCGCCGATATCCATTCCAGGCTTGCTCGGCTCATGCATCGCATCGGCCGCCTCCTTCAGCCCGCGCTCGATGGCGGAGGGAGGGTTGCGCAGGCCCGAGTCCGGTCCCGGGATGAAGTCTTCAGAACCGCCGCCCGGCGCATCCGCCGGGGACGGGGACTTGTCGTTTTCTGTCGCCATGATGCTCCACCTCCCTGTAGCCGGTTCGATGCACCGGCTACAGGGAAACAGGGCAGGAGCGATTAAGCTCCGGTCTTCGCTCCTGCGGCAGGCGTGCCGCCTTCTCCGGCAACACCCGGCTCCGTCGGCGCGTTGCGGCGCAGGCGGTGCTCGCCCAGGTACAGCAGGATCGGAGCGGCGATGAAGATCGACGACGACGTCGCCAGCACCACGCCGAACAGCAGGACGATGGCGAACTCCTGAAGAGCCTCGCCGCCGAACAGGGCCAGCGGCAGCGTCGCCAGGAAGATCGCGGCCGACGTGCTGATCGTCCGGCTCAGTGTCTCGTTGATGCTCCGGTCGATCAGCTCTCCCAGCGGCATCTTGCGGTACAGCCGCAGGTTCTCGCGGACACGGTCATAGACGACGACCTTGTCGTTGATCGAGTAGCCCATGATCGTCAGGATCGCCGCGATCGCCGTCAGGTTGAACTGCATCCCCGTCAGGGCGAAGAAGCCGATCGTCTTGGTGACGTCCAGCAGCATGGTCACGACGGCGCCGACGCCGAACTGCCATTCGAAACGGAACCAGATGTAGCCCAGCATCGCGACTGCGGCCAATCCGAGCGCCAGCATGCCCTGCTGGAACAGCTCGCCGCTGACCGAGGCGCCGACCGACTCGACACGCCGGATCTGGGTGCCGGCGAACTCCGCCGCCAGCTTGTCCTGGACGGCCTTGACCGCGGCCTGCTGGTTCGCCTCGTCGCCGGGCTGACGTTCGAAGCGGATCAGCACGTCGGTCGGCTGGCCGAACTGCTGCAATTGGACGGGGCCGAGGTTGAGCTGAGCCAGGCTTTCGCGCAGCTCGGGGAAGTCGGCCGGCTCGGGAGTCCGGATCTCCATCACGATGCCGCCGGCGAAATCGACGCCATAGTTCAGGCCCGGCTTGATGAACAGTCCGATCGACGCGATGCTGAGCAGGACCGAGAAGATCAGGCCCAGGCGCTTGCCGCGCATGAAGCGGATCTTGGTGTCGTCGGGCGCCAGCCGGAATCCTGTGGTGACCGACAGCACCTTCGGGCGCTTCTTCTTCAGCCACGTGACCATCAGCAGCCGGGTCACGACCGTCGCCGTGAACATTGACGTGATGATGCCGAGGCTGATGGTGACCGCGAAGCCCCGGATCGTTCCGGTACCGACCGCGTAGAGCAGCAGCATCTTGATCAGCGTCGTCAGGTTGGCGTCAACGATGGTGCCGAAGGCTCGGGTGAACCCGGCTTCCATCGCCGCGAACGACGATCGGCCCCGTCTCGATTCCTCGCGGATGCGCTCGTTGATCAGGATGTTGGCGTCCACCGACATGCCGAGCGTCAGCAGCAGGCCTGCGATGCCGGGAAGCGTCAGCGTCGCGTTCAGCAGCGACAGGGCGGCGACCGTCAGGAACAGGTTGAAGATCAGCGCGATATTGGCGAACAGGCCGAACAGGCCGTACGACATGATCATGTAGCTGACCACCAGCACGAAGCCGACGAGGCAGGCGATGATGCCGGCCTTGATCGAGTCGGCGCCCAGGTCGGGACCGATGGTCCGTTCCTCGACGATGGTAAG
>NZ_JCACHA010000680.1:0-12552 GCF_059503625.1 Skermanella sp. | reverse complement strand
ATGACCGATAATAAACGCCCCCGTCCCGTCGTTCTCTGCGTTCTCGATGGCTGGGGCTATCGCGAGGACCCGGCCGACAACGCCGTGGCCCAGGGCAACACACCCGTTTTCGATCGTCTCTGGGCGGCCAGCCCCCACGCTTTCCTGCACGCCTCGGAAGAGGATGTCGGCCTGCCCCACGGCCAGATCGGCAACTCCGAAGTCGGACACATGAACCTGGGCGCCGGCCGGGTCGTGTTCCAGGACTTGCCGATGATCGACAAGGCCTTCGCCGAAGGCGAGCTGAACCATAATCCGGCGATGAACGGCTTCATCGCGGCCCTCAAGCAATCCGGCGGCTCCGCCCATCTGCTGGGCCTGTTGTCGCCCGGCGGCGTTCATAGCCACCAGTCCCATTTCGCAGCATTGGCGAAGGCGCTCAGCGCCGCCCAGGTGCCGGTCGTCATCCACGGCTTCCTCGACGGCCGCGACGTGCCGCCGCGCAGCGCCCGCGAACAGGTATCGGAATTCCTGAAGGACATTGCCGGCCTCCCCGGCGTCAGCTTCGGCACGATCGACGGCCGCTACTACGCGATGGACCGCGACAAGCGCTGGGAACGGGTGGAGCGGGCCTATAACGCCATCATTGCCGCGCAAGGCCTGGAAGCGCCCGACCCGATCGCCGCGATCGATCAGGCCTACGCGGCGGATACCGGCGACGAGTTCGTCCTGCCGACCGTGATCGGCGGCTATACCGGCGCCAAGGACGGCGACGGCGTGCTGATGGTCAACTTCCGCGCCGACCGCGCGCGAGAGATCCTGATGGCCCTGCTCGACCCCGCCTTCAAGGGCTTCGACCGGCGCAACCCGATCCGCTTCGCCGCCGCGACCGGCATGGTCGAGTACTCGACCGAACTGAACGAGTACCTGACGGCGATCTTCCCGCCCAAGGAGCTGACCAACGTCCTGGGCAAGGTGGTGTCCGACGCCGGCCTGACCCAGCTCCGCATGGCGGAGACGGAGAAGTATCCGCACGTCACCTTCTTCTTCAACGGCGGCGAGGAAAAGGTCTATCCGGGCGAGGAGCGCATCATGGTGCCCTCCCCCAAGGTCGCGACTTACGACCTCCAGCCGGAGATGTCGGCGCCGGAACTGGCGGACAAGGCGGTCGCCGCCGTCGAGACCGGCAAGTTCGACATGCTGGTGATCAACTTCGCCAACCCCGACATGGTAGGCCATTCCGGCATCCTGTCCGCCGCGATCAAGGCGGTGGAAGCGGTCGACGCATGCCTGGGCCGGCTGGTCGAGGCGGTCACCCACCAGGGCGGCGTGCTGCTGGTGACCGCCGATCACGGCAACTGCGAGATGATGCGCGATCCCGTCACCGGCGGTCCGCACACCGCCCATACCCTCAACCTCGTGCCGCTGATGCTGGTCAACGGCCCGGCGGACGCGGTGGCGCTCAACGACGGCAAGTTGGCCGACATAGCACCGACCATGCTGGACCTGATGGGCCTGCCCAAGCCGGTGGAAATGACCGGCCAAACCCTGATCCGCCGCGATTCCGCGCGGCGCGCCGCGGAATAGGCGCATGAGGAGGGCGGCATTGGCGACGGCTGCCCTCCTCGGCGCCCTGACGGCCCCTGCGGCGTGGGTTCCTGCCGCCTCGGCTCAGGCCCAGAAGCAGCCGCAAGCCCAGCAGCAGCAATCCCAGAACGCCCTGACGGAGGTCGAGCGCCAGCTCGAAGCCAGCCGCAAGCGCGACGCGGAACTGGCCCGTTCGTCCGAGGCGCTGGAGCGGGAACTGGCCTCGCTCCGCACCCGCCTGGTCCAGACCGCCGACGAGGCCACCCGGCTCGAGAACGAGTTGACCGGGCTGGAAGAAACGCTCCGCGCGATGGAAGCGGAAGAACGCGTTCAGGCCGCCAAGCTGGACGCCGACAAGGCCCAGATCTCCGAACTGCTGGGCGCCCTCCAGCGCTTGTCCCGCATCCCGCCCGAAGCGATGATCGCACGGCCGGAATCGCCGGTCGACACGCTGCGCAGCGCACTCCTGCTGCGTTCCGCCGTGCCCATCCTGCGCGACCGAGCCGAAGCGCTGGCGGGCGCGCTCCAGCAGTTCGCTGATCTCCGCACCCATCTGGCCGAACGCCGCGCCCAGGCGGAGAAGGCCCGTGCCGACCTTGCGTCGCGCCAGGGCGACATCGCCAAGCTGGTCGAGCGGCGGCAGGAGCTTCAGGAGCGGACCCAGGCCGAGCGCGAGCAGGTGGCGGACCGCATGGCCAGCCTCGGCAACGAGGCCAAGGACCTGCGCACCCTTCTGGAAAAGATGGAGCGGGAGCGGATCGAGCGCGAGAAGCGCGAGGCCGAGGAACGCCGCAGGGCGGAGGAGCGCCGCAAGGCCGAAGCCGCCGCCAAGGCGGCCGCACTTGCCCGCGAGAAAGCCGCCACCGAAAAGGCCGAGCGGGAAAAAGCGGCGCGCGAGGCCGCCGCGGCGGAAGCGCGGGAGCGCGAGCTTGCCGCCGCCGCCCGTCCTCCCGCACCGCCCGACTCCAAGGACGAGGTTCAGCGCCTGCCGGTGGCGGGACAGGTCACCACCCGCTACGGCGAGGCCGACAAGTTCGGCGTCACCAGCCGGGGTTTGACCGTGACGTCACGTCCGGGCGCCCAGGTCGTGGCGCCGTCGGCCGGTTCGGTCATGTTCGCCGGGCCGTTCCGGGGCTACGGGCTGATCTTGATCGTTGAACATCCCAATGGATATCATAGTCTTATCGCAGGACTTGGCCGTATCGACACCAAGGTTGGTCAACGCGTACTGGCGGGGGAGCCCCTTGGAATCATGGGAACCCCGGCGGACGGTAACCCGGATCTCTATTTCGAGCTGCGACGGAACGGTCAGCCCATCAATCCGCAGCGCGGTCTCCCCGCTTCCGATGGCAAAGGACAAGGTTAGATGATGAAGACGATCAGTGCTGCCGCCCTCGCGGGCGTTCTGTTCCTAGCGCCGGCCTGCGCCATTGCCGAAACCAACACTTCGGAAACCTATCGGCAGCTCAACCTGTTCGGCGATGTGTTCGAACGCGTCCGGTCCGAATATGTCGAGCCGGTGACCGACGAGCAACTGATCGAAACCGCCATCAACGGCATGCTGACGGCGCTCGACCCACATTCCAGCTATCTGAACCGCAAGAGCTTCCAGGACATGCAGGTCCAGACGCGCGGCGAGTTCGGCGGCCTTGGCATTGAAGTCACGATGGAGAACGGCCTGATCAAGGTCGTGTCGCCGATCGACGACACTCCGGCCTTCCGCGCCGGTCTCCAGCCCGGCGACCTGATCACCCACCTGGACGGCGAAGCGATCTCCGGCATGAGCCTTGCCGACGCCGTCGAAAAGATGCGCGGGCCTGTCGGCAGCGACATCAAGGTCACGATCCGGCGCGGCGAGGCGTCGGAGCCGTTCGACGTCGCGATCACCCGCGACACCATCAAGATCCAGTCCGTCCGCTACCGCCAGGAAGGCGATGTCGGCTATATCCGGGTCACCACCTTCAACGAACAGACCCAGACCGGCCTGGAACGGGCGGTCGACCGGCTCCAGAAGGAGATCGGCAGCGACAAGCTGACCGGCTATGTGCTGGACCTCCGCAACAACCCCGGCGGCCTGCTCGACCAGGCGATCTCGGTGTCCGATACCTTCCTGGACAAGGGCGAGATCGTCTCCACCCGTGGCCGCAAGCCGGAAGACGGCCAGCGCTACAACGCCAAGTCCGGCGACCTCGCCAAGGGCAAGCCGATGGTCGTGCTGATCAACGGCGGCTCGGCCTCCGCCTCGGAAATCGTCGCCGGAGCGCTCCAGGACCACCACCGCGCCATCGTGCTGGGCACCCAGAGCTTCGGCAAGGGCTCCGTCCAGACCATCATCCCGCTGCCCGGCCACGGCGCCATGCGCCTGACGACGGCCCGCTACTACACCCCGTCGGGCCGCTCGATCCAGGCGCTCGGCATCAGCCCGGATATCGAGGTCCAGCCGGCCAAGGTCGAGGAGATCGCACAGGGGATCCGGCGCCGCGAAGCCGATCTGCGCGGCGCTCTTCGCAACGACACGCCGAACAGCCAGCCGGCCCGTCCTGCGCCGCAGACCGCGCCGCCCGCTCCGGCTCCGGGCGCCGCCCCCGCCCCCGCCCCCGGTGCGGCCCCCGCGCCCGCTCCCGGCGCCCAGGCTCCGCAGGGCCAGGAAGGCGATCCCGCGACGGCGGCGGCAGCCGACCAGTTCGACTACCAGCTCGCCCGCGCGCTCGACCTGATCCGGGGCGTTTCCCTGTTCAACACCCGCGCCGCCAACTGAGGCCCGAAGAGCGTCGATGGCAACCGCAGCCGCAAAGAAGGCTCCCTCGAAAGCCAAGTTCGCCATCGACGTCTCCGCCATTCGCCGCTCCGTGGCACAGGCTTTCCAAAAGCTGAAGCCCAAGCGGAAGAAAGGTCTGGCGGCACCGGTCGACGGCGAGCGGACGCTGTCGACCGAAATCGACACCGGAGTCGAGCGCAATCTGGTCACCCGGCGGATCAAGACCGTCATGGGCTCCGCCGTCGGGAAGGCCAAGGCCGGCGCGAAATCGCAGCGCTTGCGCAAGGCGGCGATGGCGATGGCCCTGGTCCTGCCGCTGTTCGGCACGGCAGGCATCGCCGCCTGGCTATATACCGGCGCCGAGGAGACGGAGCAGGAACTCGAGGCGGCGATCCCCCGGATCGTCGTCCCGGTGCTCTCCCCCGACAGCGGCGGCATCGTCCACAACGATACGGCGAAGGCGGCGGCGCCCAGCGTCAATTCCCCCTATGACCCGGTGCCGATGGTCCCGGCCCCGGCAGCCGGCCTGATCGAGGACTCGCCGCGAGGTCCCCTGCCCCGCATCGGCGCCGACGGACGGACGCCGTGGCAGACCTATGCCCGGCCGTTCTTCCACGACGACAAGCGGCCGCGCATCGCCATGGTGGTCGGTCCCATGGGCATTTCCGCCAATGCGACCGCCCGCGCGATCGAAGGGCTTCCGGGCGCCGTGACGCTGGCCTTCTCGCCGGCGGCGGATCAGCTCGGCGTCTGGGTCGATCAGGCGCGCCGGCTGGGTCACGAGGTCATGCTGGAACTGCCGATGGAACCGGCGGACTTCCCGCGCAACGATCCCGGTCCCAATACCATGCTGGTATCGCTCGATCCCGACAAGAATCAGCAGCGCCTGCTGAGCACGCTGGGCCGTGTATCCGGGTATGTCGGCGTGACCTCGCTGTCGGGATCGCGCTTCGGCGGAACGCCTGACAGCATCCGCCCCATCCTGACGGAAGTGAACCGGCGCGGCCTGATGTTCCTGGACGCCCAGGCCGGAGCCCGCAGCCCGGCGGCGCGCGAAGCGACCAAGATCGGTTTGCCCAGGGCTATCGGGGACGGCTTCATCGACGCCGTCCCCTCCAAATCCGCGATCGAGGCCCAGCTTCGCAACCTGGAAGAAGCGGCAAGGCTGGACGGCGCCGCCGTCGGCATCGCTTCGGCCTATCCCGTCACGCTGGATCAACTGAGCCAGTGGATCGCAACCCTGGAGGCCAAAGGCATCGTGCTGGCCCCCATAACGGCCCTCGTCAACAAGCAGGCGGACCGGTAAGGAAGAACAATGAGCAAAGCGGACAAGCTTCCCTACCGGCCCTGCGTCGGGATCATGCTGACGGACGGCCAAGGCCGCGTCTTCGTCGGCCGCAGGCTGGACACGCCGGACGCGTGGCAGATGCCGCAGGGCGGCATCGACGATGGCGAATCGCCGCGTCAGGCGGCAATGCGCGAGCTGCTGGAGGAGATCGGCACCAATGCGGCCGAGATCGTCGGCGAGACGGAGGGATGGCTGCGCTACGACCTGCCGGCCCACCTGATCGGCAAGGTCTGGAAGGGCAAGTATCGCGGCCAGAAACAGAAATGGGTGCTGGCCCGCTTCACCGGCACCGACGCCGATATCGACCTCGCCACCGACCACCCGGAGTTCGACGCGTGGCAGTGGGTCGAGCCGGATCAGCTCGTCGAGCGGATCGTGCCGTTCAAGCGCGAGATCTACGAGGCGGTGGTCGCGGAGTTCCAGCCGCTGCTCGCTCCGCGCATCACTCCGACGTAACCATCACCTCGACATCCATGCCCAGGAAGTCCTCGGCGGCGCCGAACCAGTCGCCGCTGAGCGGGACGGCCTGCGCCGGATCGCGGGTGACGGCGACCCGGATCAAGCCGGCGCCGCCGACGATCCCGTTGGTCGGGTCGAACTCGACCCAGCCGGCGCCGGGAAGGTAGATCTGCACCCAGGCATGGGTGGCGCCGCCGCCGACCCTGCTTTCCGGATCGCCGTCGACGGCGGGGTCGTAGAGATAGCCGGAGACGAACCGCGCCGCGAAGCCCAGCGTGCGGGCCGCTTCCATCATCAGCAGGGCGAAGTCGCGGCACGACCCGGTGTTCTTCTCCAGCGTCTCGACCGGCGACTGGGTGCCGGCGGCGGTCCGCCCCTCGTACTCGAAGCTGTCCTTGATCGTGCGGGTCAGCGCGACCAGCATGTCCTGGGTTTCGGTCGGTCCGTCGGTGCGGATGAACTGCTTGGCCCATTCGTCGACCTTGTGGTCGGGATCGGGAAAGTGACGCTCGGTCGTCCGGCCCAAGTCGGGGATTTCGTCGGAGGAGTAGGAGAACGGGTATGTCCTTGCATACTCCTCGATCGGAAAGTCCGGGTTGGACAATCCGAAGTGGTCGAGTCGTATCCGGCTTTCGAACCGCAGTTCCGTGGTGGACCGGTCGAACGAGCAGATCGCGATGGAATTGCCGAAGACATCGTGCATCCAGCGGATCTTCTTCGCCGGCGGACTGATCACCATGCGGGTATCGAGCAACCGCATGTCGTGGCTGTCCCGTGGCCTGAACATGAGCCTGTGGTCACCCAGCCGGACCGGCTTGGCATAGCGGTAGACGGTCACGTGGTTGACCTTGAGGACAGTCATGATAATCACACCTTGGAACCTGAACCCGAAAGGGCGCGGGCGGGGCATCAACGCGGTGCCGTGCGCAAAGGTTCCGATGCAATCCTCCCCCTTTCACCGTTTGTAACAAAACCCGGTGTGTGCGGCATGCCGACCAAAGCTTGATCTGGAAAACTCAGTATAGCCCCACGAACAATCAGTAGATCCATATACAGATCAGTATGTATATGCGCGGCAAATTTACCTGTATCTCCAAAATTTTTGTTGATCAAAGTTATCCACATGAAAATTGTCGCTGCTGTGACTTTTTGATTGGATACCGCCCCGCTTTCATTTTAACTCGGCTGCGAAGACAAGGGACGGAGTGACGACGCGCATGAGCCGGTTTGCACGCATGGTTTCAGCGGCTTTATTGCTTCTGTTCGTACTGCCGACACCTCCCGCATTCGCCAGCTATGTGAATTGCGTTCAGTACGTCAAACAGGTCAGTTCGATCGCTATTTCCGGCAACGCCTGGATGTGGTGGAACAACGCCAAGGGCCGCTACAACATGGGCCACCGGCCCCAGCGGAGTTCCGTTCTGGTGTTCCAGCGGACCAAGGCGATGCCGGCAGGCCATGTCGCCGTCGTGAGGGAGGTCGTCGACCGCCGGACCATTCGGATCGAACATGCCAACTGGGCTCCCCGCGACGGCATGAAGGGACGCGTATCGACCGATCTGGTCGAGGACGTCTCCGCGAACAACGATTGGACCTCCGTCCGCGTCATGCACAGGCCAAGCATGAGCTTCGGAAAGCCTTACGCGACCAACGGCTTCATCCATCCCCGGTCGCCTTCTCCCGTTCTGGAACCCTGATCCGGCTTCTCGACGTCCGAACCGGTTCCGCCCTCTCTGTCACCGGCACCCGTATCGGTCGAGATCGGAATAAGCAGCATATGAACCGGGCACTCCGAGAGGAGCCGCCCGGCGGATCCGTTTACGTGCGTCGTCAACTATCCTGATGGCGATCCACCTGTGTCATTTTTAGGGGTATTGCTTCTGCATAGAACTTTCCGGATTGCCATACGGGCGTGTGCATAGTACCAAAGGAATATCGATGTTGCCGTATGTATAGTCGTCAACGAGGCGGTGGTGGTACCAATGCATGAAGCTAATTTGAATACGGCATTGATATGCCGCAATGTTACGGTGTCAGGACGCCGGACAAGCATCCGAATGGAACAGGTCATGTGGACTTCCTTGACGGACATCTGCCGTCGCGAAGACCACACGATCAATGAGATCATTACGATCATTGACGAAAAGCGGGCGGACACCAATCTGACCGCAGCCATCCGCGTGTTCATTATCTGCTACTATCGCGACGCAGCGCAGAACAACGTTGCCAAATGCGGTTTCGCCGAGGAGTCGAATTTCGACGCATTGGCCGAGCCGGGGGCGTTGGAAACGATCGAACCCAGTTCCCTGATGAGCGCCGCTCTGGACACCGTCGGTGCCCTCAAGCAATAGCCGCTGAACGGTTGCCGTTCCGGCGACCGCCTCGGGGCCGGCAGGTCATGCAAGTGAAGGCATGACCGGCCGGCCGTGACTTACCGGCACCCCTCACTTACCAACGGAAGTGGGGGATCGCTGCGACTGGGATATGGCCGCTGGCTGCCGCTGCCGCTGCGAGCTTCCGGGGGTCCGGATGCTCGCCCCAGGCCGTCGCCAGTTCTTCCAGGTGGATACCGCTGGTGACCAGCACCGCGTCGATCCCGGCGGCATTGGCCCCCGCGACATCGGTACGGAAGCTGTCGCCGACGGCGACGATCCGCCGGCGATCATGGATGTCGAGCAGGTCGAAGCAGCGCCGGTAGACCGGGGCATGCGGCTTGCCATGGTAACGGACCGATCCACCCAGTTCCTCGTAACGTTGCGCCAGCATACCGGCGCAGATCGCCATCTTCGTGCCGACGACCACGACCAAGTCTGGATTGGCGCAGACCATCGGCAGCGACCGGGCGGCGCAGGCCTTCAGGACCGGATCGTAGTCGGCGATCGTCTCGTCGAAATCGTCGATCCCGGTGTTCACCACGAAGGTCGCATCGGCCGGGTCTTCGACCATCTCCAGCCCGATATCCTCGAACACGTCCTTGTCGCGCGGCGGCCCGATATGCAGGCACCGCTTGCCCAATGCCGCATGCCACTCGTCCGGGGGATCGATCAGGGCCTCGTGGGTGGCCTCGCCGGACGTCATCAAGTGATCGTAATGATCCGGCGTGATGCCCATGCCGGACAGCTTTTCCGTGACCGAGGCGCAGCGGCGCGGCGCATTGGACAGCAGGCAGACCTTCTTGCCGGCGGCCCGGAGCCGATCCAGGCAGTCGATGACGCCCGGATACGGCTCGACACCGTTATGCAGAACCCCCCACAGGTCGAGGATATAGCCGTCATAACGGTCCGCCAGTCCGGAAATGCCGTTGAATACCGGAAGCGCTTTAGAAGTGTCCTGCGAAGTCATGTCGTCCCTTGATCTGGGGAAAAGCCTGGGCTCATCCCGGGCGGTGGTCGGCCCCCACGGCATCCCGCAAGCAGGTAAAACCGTCGGTGCGCAGCAGTGTTGCGAGGTCGCGCCTGATCTCCTCGACCAGTCGCGGGCCATGATAGACCAGCGCCGTATAGAGCTGGACCAGCGACGCACCGGCGCGGACCTTGTCATAGGCATCCCGCCCGGACGAGATTCCGCCGCAGCCGATCAGCGGTATCCTACCGCCGGTCAGGCGGTACATGTCCTTCAGCACGGCAGTCGATGCGGCCCGAACGGGAATGCCGCTGAGCCCCCCGGCCTCGCCGGCAACGGCTGCCGGCAGTTCGGGCGGGCGGGCAAGGGTCGTGTTGGATACGATCAGCCCGTCGATGCCGCTGGACAGGGCCACCTCGGCGATGTCCCGCTTGTCTTCCTCGGTCAGGTCGGGCGCTATCTTGAGCAGCAGCGGCGGCGCCTTGGCCGGTGCCGGAACCGCCTCGCCGCGCGCGTCGAGCGACCTGCCGAGCAGTTCGGCCAACGGCTCCCGCCCCTGAAGGGTGCGCAAGCCCGGCGTGTTGGGAGAGGAGACGTTGATCACCAGATACGACGCCAGGGGAGCCAGCCGGCGGATGCCGATGACGTAGTCGGCGGCGGCATCCGCCGTTTCCTTGTTCTTGCCGACGTTGGCGCCGACCAGTCCCGGCCGGCCGAGCCGAGCCTCCAGCCGTCCGGCGATGGCATCCAGCCCATCGTTGTTGAAACCGTAGCGGTTTATCAGCGCTCCCGCTTCCGGCACGCGGAAGACACGCGGACGCGGATTGCCGGCCTGCGGGCGCGGCGTCACGCTGCCGATCTCGACGAAGCCGAAGCCCTGCGCCAGCATGGCGTCGGCCACCTCCGCGTTCTTGTCGAACCCGGCGGCCAGCCCGACCGGGTTGGCGAAGTCCAGCCCCCAGAGCGTGGATCGCAGGATCGGGTCGTCCCGCATCCGGGAGCGCGGCGCCAAGCCGCTCTTCAACGCCGCCACGGTGACGCCATGGGCGGTTTCCGGGTCCAGCCGCCGCAGCAGCGGACCCGCGATCGGGTAAAGGTCGATCAATCGGGACGGCCTTGGATTGATGGGGGAAAGACCTGCCTGCCGTCGGGGCCGAGCGGCAGCGGGTCCACCGCCGTCACCGCGCCGACGGCAAGCGGTCCGTAAAGATGGGGGAAAAGCTCGCCGCCGCGCGACGGCTCCCACTTCAGGGCAGCGCCGAGCCGGGCCGCGTCGACGCTCAGCAGCACGAGGCCGGCCTGGCCGGCACGATGCTTCGCGGCGCTTTCGACGATCTGGGACGCTGTCGAGAAATGGATGAAGCCGTCGGCGGCATCCTGGGAGGAGCCGGGATAGCTGCCGGAAAGCCGGGCTGCCGCCCACTCCTCCTCCCGGCACATATGATGGATGACGGTGTCGCTGATCATGGCCGGGACACTAGCGGAAACCGCTCCCGCATTAAAGACCGCGACAGCTTGATGAAGCACCTGCGGCCATTCGTTACGCGAAGGGCGCCCCAATTCGTTGCGAAAGCAATTTTTCGCAGAATGCGAGAAGCAACGTGCCAAGCCATCGGCAATTTGCAAATCGTTGCGAGACGCTAATCTAACCGCAGCTGCATATTATATGGCTTATGGCATACCCATTATAGCATAACGTCTCAATAAGTGGCTGATCGGCAGAGCTTTTTCCATTCGCAAACCCGGTAACTAAATTTCTCCCAAAGTTGGCATTGATCTTGCCTATGGAATATCAAACCAACGGAGGACACCATGGATTCAGTACTGAGGTTACCGGTCGAAGATAAGCGCCCCACGAGCAACGCCATGGACTATGCACTGACTGTGGTGGAGACGATGGGCGAACAGGGACTGACTACGGTTCCGATCAAGCCGACGACAGCGATGCTGACCGCAGGCGCGCGCTCCGGCCATGTCAGCGTCGAGACTGCCTGGAAGATCTACCAGGCGATGATCAACGAGGAGAACTAAGCGGCCGATGCCGGGCGCCCCAGCCGCTCGCTCCCGCCATACATGTAAAAAGCATCTCCCGCCCCCGGCGTCGTGACGGCCGGGGACGGGAAATATTCTCAACTTCTAACTATAGTCCAGTTTTACTTGTCACCGCTCCGGTCTGCGAGCCGACGCACGCTTGTCCCCGGAGCGCCTGTAGACATAGATGCCGAGCACGCTGAGCCCGACCGACCAGATCGTACCGAGCGATGCCATCGCCGTGATGATCAGGTTGGCCTGGACCGGATCGGCCACGATCACCCAGGCGATCGCCCCCATCTGAGCCAGCCATGTCAGCGCCATGACGTAGCCGAAGGTCGGCCGCATCCGGCTGACATAGGCGTCCTCGGACGTTTTTTCCGGCGCGGTCATGACGGCACCCTCGGCCTGCCGATCTTATCCTGGCCGCCTTCATCGTCGGGGAGACCCTTGTAGAACAGCCGGCTTCCGATCTCCGCCGCCATCTCCCGTCCTGTGGTCCAGTCCGGCAGGGTCGAACGGTCATGATAATGCGTGGCGCCTCCCGTCAGGTCCTCCAGCAGGCCAGCCACGGCCCGGCGTGCGATGCGCAGGCAGGTGGTGAACAGCAGTTCCGCCGCCGATCCGGCACCGGCCTTCAGACCGGCCATCCGCACAAGATCGGGATTGTCAGGGCTCCAGCAGGCAAAGCTCCGGCAGGCATCGTCGATCGCCCCCTCGGTCAGCATTGCGGCCCGGTTCATCACGACGGCGGCCACGGCCTCGATCCCGCGCAGGGACTCTCCCGCCGCTTCGCTCCACAGGGTCCGGGCGAACAGCTCGATATCGGCACCCGGTCCGGCAGGCCCGGCGCCGCCCGTAGCCTCGGCATCGGGCTGAGGCGTCAACCTGCGCCCGCTCATCGCCGGTCCCCCATCCGCTCGGACTGGATCAGGGCGGCGCCGTCCAGCTTGGCGTCGATCCGGAGCAGATGATCGGTCAGCCGGCGCTCGATATCCTTGAGGTAACCGACGGACACATAAGTCTTGGCGACTTCCAGCTTATAGGC